>CADBLZ010000067.1 GCA_902795675.1 uncultured Erysipelotrichaceae bacterium | reverse complement strand
TTTAATTTTTTGATATCATTTAAATTAGTATTACCCTCTTCATCTTCAATTAGTGGAGAGACAACATATATTTGATGACCATTTTTTATTTCTTCTAACATTTTATATAAGATATCTTTTAAGTCATCTTCTTTATATGTTTTAGTAATAATATCTTTACGGCCATTTGGTTTTTGTTTGATAACTGATACATCCATATCACCATATAGAGTTAAAGCATATGTACGAGGTATTGGTGTTGCAGACATGTATAAGACATCGCTTAGGTAACCTTTATTTTGTAAGATGCTTCGTTGGTTAACACCAAAGCGATGTTGTTCGTCAGTTACAACTAAACCTAAGTTATTAAATGATACATTATCAGATAAAAGAGCATGAGTACCAATTAAGATGTCTATGTTACCTTCTTGTAACTCTTTAACAACAGTATCCTTTTCTTTCTTTTTCATACTACCTACTAATAAACCTATTTTGATATTTGTATCTTTAAACATCTTAATAAAGTTTTCATAGTGTTGTCTTGCAAGTATTTCTGTTGGGGCCATCATGGCACTTTGATAACCAGATAAGTAGTTAATATAGATAGCTATAATACTTACTAATGTTTTACCACTACCTACGTCACCTAATAGTAAACGATTCATTCTTTTACTACTTATTAAATCTTTATAGATATCTTTAATAGATGACATTTGGTCATCTGTTAAAGTAAATGGTAAGGTGTTAATAAACTCTTCTACTTTATTAAAATCTACTTCTCTACTTAAACCTTTATTATTTATATTATATTGATATTTTAAGTAGTTCATTTTAAACATGAAGATAAAGAATTCTTCATATATTAATCTTAAACGAGATTGTTTAAGTTTAGTAAGTGAATCTGGAAAATGAATGTTATAAGTTGTATCTAGTTTATTATTAAATGAATATTTATCTATTAAGTAAGATGGAATGTAATCTTCTAAATCTATTCTAGTGTCATAACATTCTTTAATAAACTTATTTAATATTTTAGATGAGATACCAGATACTAAATGATAAACTGGTTCTATTTTCATATCTCTTATTATTTCAAATTTAATATCACTAGCAGTGAACGAGTTTTTTACTTTATCATACTTACCTATTAAACAGATTTCACGACCTAGTCTTAAATTATTTTTATAGAAAGCACGATTAAAGATAGTTACATTTATAAGTTTATTATTAGATGTAACTCTAAATGACATACGATTTAAATTCTTTTTAATATATGAAACTCTTGGTTCTTGTTCGACGATACCTTTTATTGTATAAGTATTGTCGTCATTTATTTCATCTAGATCTACTATCTTTATAATATTATATCTATATGGATAATAATTAATTAGATCATTAATAGTATATAAGTTTAATTTTTTTAAGATTTCTAGTCCTTTAGGACCTACACCTTTTATACTTTCTATATCCATAGATATCACCAGTAATTATTATACCATATTAGTTAAAAAAGGCTTTATTAATAACAAAAGATTATAACAAGATGCAACTAACTTAAAGCTAGGTTATACCTAGAAAAAAATATCATTTTTTTTGTTAAAAAATGATAAAAATTGTTGACAAAAATAGGGTTAAAAGTTAGTATAGGAAATACCAAATCACTTAACGGCGATTTGGTGCTAGTATCACACTAGCCAACCCCTTTTTATTCTTTTTGGAGCGGTTCTCAGGGGATCCGCTCCTATTTTTTTTAGAGCATAAATAAAAGATGGTTTTTAACCATCTTTTTTAATTCATTAAGAACATTCCCATGTATTCTTCAATTGAATACTTTTTATTATTTTGATCAGTTACATATGCGTAAGCTTTATTCTTACTAGCAGCGCTGAAACAATCATCAGTCCATGTAAGATCTCCTCTATCAGTTTCTTCTTCAATTTCTTTTTTGAAGAAAACTCCTTTTTTAGTTATTTTAGTATTAACATATCTAAAGCCCATGTTTGGTTGATCTAACTCTTCTACTACTTCTTCGCCATGTTGGTAAGTAGTTATAGTCGCTTTTGTTTTGTAGATATATGTTCTTACTGTATCATCCTCGTTATGGAAGATCATAATGTAAGAATCATCAATTTTAGTTTCTTTGATATTTAAGTCTTTGTATATTTGGAAGCCAATTGCTCCAAGTACAATTAAAATGGAAGCTAGTATAATTATTTTTTTCATTCTATCACCTACTTTAATTATAACATAAAAAAGAAGATAAATTATTTATCTTCTTTATTAAGTTCTTCACTTAACTTTTTATAGTAGTTATATCTCTTGATAGCGTTTTGTTTATTTATTTCTAATATTTCTTGCCATGCTTCAGGATTCTTCTTAGCTAGACTCTTATATCTTACTTCGTTATTTAGTAAG
This sequence comes from uncultured Erysipelotrichaceae bacterium, assembly GCA_902795675.1. Lineage (GTDB taxonomy): Bacteria > Bacillota_I > Bacilli_A > RF39 > UBA660 > Coprovivens. The sequence goes on along the minus strand of CADBLZ010000067.1, from coordinate 5,135 downwards.
TCTTCATATTTAGTAAAGTCTGGTTCACGTGAATCCATATAAAGTTTATCTTCTTCTGGGTTATATCTCATTAATGACATGTAACCAGATTCAACTACTAGTTTTTGTTCGCTAGATGAGTTAGTCATACCACCTTTGATACCATGTTCAATACATGGAGCATAAGCGATGATGATTGATGGTCCTTGGTGAGCTTCTGCTTCTTTCATAGCTTTAATAGCTTGAACGAAGTTAGCACCAAATGAGATGTTAGCAACATAACAGTTTGGATAACTCATAGCAATTTTAAATAAGTCTTTTTTAGCTGTCTTTTTACCAGCATCAGCGAATTGAGCAACTTGACCAACGTGTGATGATTTAGATGCTTGACCACCAGTATTTGAATATACTTCTGTATCAAGTACTAGGATATTAACATTTTCACCACTAGATAGAACATGATCGATACCACCAAAGCCAATATCATATGCCCAACCATCACCACCGATTGACCATACTGAACGAGCAGGTACATAGTCAAGTAAGTCTCTTAATTCATCAGGTATTTTTTTACCTTCTAGTTCTTCTTTTACTTCAGTAGTGATTTTAAAGTCTTCTTTATTTTCTAACCATTTATTAAATATTTCTTTGATTGGTCCAGTTACGTTGTCCATATTTTCTAACATAACTTTTTCAATTCTATTTCTCATCATATTGAAACCAAGTAACATACCATAACCAAATTCAGCATTATCTTCAAATAATGAGTTAGCCCAAGGAATTAAGTATGGAGTACTAGGTACAGAACCACCATAGATTGATGAACAACCAGTTGCATTAGCAATTAATAGTTTATCGCCTAGTAATTGTGTTAATAGTTTTAAGTAAGGAGCTTCACCACAACCGGCACATGCACCAGAGAATTCAAATTTAGGTTTATTAAATTGACTACCTTTAATTGTTGTATCTGGGAATAAACCTTTTGGATTTTCATAGTTTTCAAAATATTTTTGAGCTTCTTTTTGTTTAGCTTCATCATATGTACCAAATGATAAGGCTTTTTCTCCACCCTTACCTGGACATGCATTTATACATAAACCACATGATAAGCAGTCAGCTTCAGATACTTCTATTACATAACGATATTCTGGTTGTCCTAACATTGGAACACCTTTATCTTTATCTTTTATAGCAAATGGTCTTATTACTGCATGAGGACATACAATTGAACATTGACCACATTGAATACATTTTTCTGGATCCCATTTTGGAACAAATGTTGAAACTTTACGTTTATCATTTTTAGATAATCCACAAGGGAATGTTCCATCACGATAAGGAACTAAATCAGATACTGTTAATTTATTACCTTCTAAAGCTTTAATAGTGTCGAAAATATCGCCAGCTTTTTTATCTTCATCAGCAACTGTGTTTAGTTTGATAGTTACTTTTTCAAGTTTATCTAATGCTGATTCAATAGCTTGTTTATTAGCATTAACGATATCTTCACCTTTTGTACCAAATTGTTTTTCAATTGAATGACTAACCATTTCTTTAGCATTATCAAATTTGATTAAGTCTAGAATAACCATTTCCATGATTTTACTAATCTTACCTTTTATATTGCAATCAATAGCAACTTGGTCAGCATTAATGATATATAAACTTAAGTGTTTTTTATTTATATCTTCTTTAACATTGTTTGGTAGGATACCATCCATTTCTTCAGCAGTATGAAGAGTATTTAAAACTAAGATACCCTTATCTTTAATATTTGATGTCATATCAAATTGATATAGGTATTCTTCTTTAGTTACTACTACCATACCTGGCTTTTCAATATAGAATGGTGCATTGATTGGTTTGTCTGATAAACGTAAGTTACAGATAGTTACGCCACCACTCTTTTTAGAATCATATTGGTTATATTCTTCAACGAATTTATCAGTGTTACCACCAACTAATTTCATGATATCTTTTGATGTTGATACCATACCATCTGAACCAAAACCAAAGATTTTGATTTCATCATAACCCAAATCTAAAGTGTAATCATGACTTTCTAGTGATAAGTTAGTAACATCATCAGTAATACCAATTGTGAAGTTATTCTTTAGTTCATGACTTAACATGTAATAAACAGAATAAATCATATCTGGTGTTGTATTTTTACTAGATAAACCATAACGTCCACCAACGATATTAATACCTTTATTATTTAGAGCAGCAACAATATCTAAGTATAATGGTTCACCAATTGAACCTGATTCTTTAGTACGATCTAGAACTGCTATATTTTTTACTGTTTCAGGTAATACTTTAGTTAAGTAATCGACACTAAATGGACGATATAAGTGAACTTCAATTAAACCTACTTTTTCGTTCTTTTTAACTAAGTCTTCAACAACTAGTTTAGCTGTATCACAAACAGAACCCATAGCAACAATTACATTAGTTGCATCTTTAGCACCATAGTAATTAAATAATTGATAGTTTTTACCTGTTACTCTATTTACATCTTCCATATATTGGTTAACTATATCTGGAATTTTATTATATAATTCATTTCTTGCTTCAACTGATTGGAAATAGATATCTTCGCCTTCGTTCATACCTTTTTGAATGTTATTACCAACGTTAAGCATTTTTGCTTTGAATTCTTTTATTTTGTCGAAGTTAACAAGTTTTAAGATATCTTTATCTTCTAGTTCTTGAACTTTGTTTACTTCATGACTTGTTCTAAAGCCATCAAAGAAATGCAAGAAAGGTAAACTTCCTTCGATAGCTGCTAAGTGTGCTACAGCACCTAGGTGATTAGCTTCCTCAACATTAGTTGAAGATAACATACAGAAACCTGTTTGTCTTGTAGCATAGATATCTGAATGATCACCATATATTGATAAAGCATGAGTTGCTATTGTACGAGCAGCAACGTGGATAACTGCAGGTAAACATTCACCAGCAATTTTATACATATTAGGTATCATTAATAATAAACCTTGACTAGCTGTAAACGTTGTTGCTAATGAACCAGCAAGTAATGCACCATGTAAGGCACCAGCTGCACCAGCTTCACTTTGCATTTCAACTACTTGTACTTTGTCGTTAAATAAGTTTTTTCTATCAGTATGACTTATAACATCTACTTCTTGAGCCATTGGGCTACTTGGAGTTATAGGATATATACTAGCGATTTCACTTAATAAGTATGCTGAGTCAGCACATGCTTTGTTTCCGTCTATAATACTATACATTTTATTCCCTCTTCCTGTTACCATTATTTATTTAATTATAAACCAAACAAAAAAGATAGTAAACAAGTTACTATCTTGAAATTGAACCCATTTCTTCTTGACCAGTACTATAAGCTGCACTTACGTTTCCTAACCAGTTAGCATTACCGTCTTCTAATGGGGCATAAATGTTTCTTATTGTTTCAAAATTAGATATATCTAAACCATTACGACGATAGTTATCTAAAATGAATGCTAGTTCTAACATACCCTCTTCTTTAGTAGCATAACTTCCCCAACCACTTGATGTAGAGATTCCACTAAAGTTATTACTATATCTAGCTAAATCAGATCTGTTTTCTTCAGAGTATAGTGATGACTCTGCTGTACATATAGCATACATTAGAGCAGGATCTATACCAACAATATTGGCTGCCTCTAAAGTTATTTCTTCATATGTTTTACTACTAGGTGTTTGATATGAGTCATCATATAAGTTATCCGTACTTATACCCATATCACCAGGAGCTTGATTTAAACATCTAGCAAGCATTGCCACAGCTTCTTCTTCAGAGATAATGTTATCTAAATCAATACCCATTGTTCTTTTTTTACATATAACAGATGGGATGATATGGTTATTAACATATTCTTCAGAAGTAAAGTTATCAGTTAGAGATGCTGCTATTTCATACATTCTATCTGGATTAATATGATAATAGTTAGCATATTTAGTATATAAAGCTCGACGTTCTTGTTCTGCTTGAGCTTCTGCTTCTAGTCTTAATTCTTCTTCATATGTTTCTTTTCTTGTTTCAGCTTCTTTAATTAATTCTTCTTGATCAATTAAAGTAACCATTTCACTAGTTTCTTCCATACGAGATCTTTCTGCTAATCTTATTATTTCATCTTGTGATGGCATTAAACTTTCAATAGAAACATTGGGAGATTTTTGAGTACTATTTTTTATATCTTGAATAGCTCTTCCGCCTTCTATTAGTAAAGTTGCCGTAAGAAGTGAAGAGATAGCTAGTGCCCCTATTTTGTTTTTTATTTTACGACTATTAAATTTTAGTTTTGATGTCATTTGTTTTTTATGATGATCACGATGTACTTTATATTGTGGGTGATTATTAACACGAGTCATAGTTCTTATTTCACGATAAGGAGCAATATGATTATCGCGATGTAAACGACGTAGAGCTAGGATTTGTTCATCAGTTAAGTAGAAAGTTTTTACTTCTCTTTTTTGAACATAAACGTAATAACCATCTTTACTTATATTTCTAAGTTTAAGTTTGGTTATATCTAGATTTCGAATTGGTTTCGCAAATGTTTTCTCCATGTATATCATCCTACTTTCTATAATTATACTTTATTCTTTCTAACAAATAAAGAAGAGAGTTTTTATGCTCTCTTCTTAAATACAAACATCTTACTTACTATATAATTAAAAACTATTATTATGATTTGAGATACCAAGATAGCAATTAGTTGCCAAGACTTTGTATTTAATCCTAATATAATTTGAAAGAACAACATGATGCCGTCATCCATAGGTAAGTTAATCAATCGTGCTCCAAAGAATTTTATCATTTCTTTAGGTATGTTTTTTTCATGGGATTTGAACACGATCTTTCGATTAGCTACGTATGCAAATAAAACAGCACATGTCCATGATATTAACACAGATAGATGAGTTTGTAAAATCTTATCGATTCCTAAACCAGATAAATCTGTAAATAAAATCGCCATTTTAACAACAATAGAAACTAGTGTTGTTAAACCTCCTACTATTAAGTAATCCATGATTTCTTCGTGGTTTTTATAGAATTCAGAAGCTTTAGCCATCAGCTTTTTTGTTAATGGCGGCTTGTAATCTTCATATTTTATTAGTTTACACTTTTTTACAATAAACGCATG
>CADBLZ010000066.1 GCA_902795675.1 uncultured Erysipelotrichaceae bacterium | reverse complement strand
GAACGTATTAGTGCAAATAATGAAGCAAATCAAACACCAACTGAAGATAATACACAAACTGATACTAATACTGATATTACACCTACTGATAATACCAACCCAGAATCAACTAATACAGTAGAACAAAATTAAACATAAAAAAACCAATCATTAAGATTGGTTTTTTTAATCTAATTGGAGGGGCCTACAAGATTCGAACCTGCGATCAGGGAGTTGCAGTCCCTTGCCTTACCACTTGGCTAAAGCCCCATATAAAGCATGCTTTATAAGCATGTTTTAATTTTAATTCTTAAAGCTCTCTTTGTCAACCGCTAAGATAACTTTATTGTAATATTTTGATTTCTTATTGTTAAAACTAATCGAGGATCTTTACCTTCCATAACTGTAACTGGTATTTCATACATTCTAACATCAGTTACCGCTTGTGGTGTAACATCACGATCAATCTTTAACTTAACTGTTTTACCATTTCTTTCAAATTCAATAAAGCCATAATCTAATATAAAGTTCTTCTTAGTATATAAGTAGTATGGTGTTGTTTCATCCCATATAACACTACTCTTAACAACTACTAATGCTTTACCACCTGAAGGTACTACACTATTAGTACTCATAACACAGTTACTCTTACTAGTACCTACACATTGTTTATATTTATATTGATAACTATTCTTTAATTTAACTTCTTGAATATTAAGTTTTGTTTTACCAAGTAAAGTACCACTTAAATCGATCTCTTTACCTACTTTAGTTGTACCAGCATCTACTTGTGTTAATAGATTAATTGGTCTTATATTAATAATCTTATAAGATGATTTTAACTTATCATCATCTTGTTGCATCTGAGATAATATTTTCATTTGATAAGATGCTCTAACATCTTTAGCACTTAATTCATAAACTAATACATAATCTTTAGATGCCCCTTTAGGTATATTAGAACCATCAAATGGAACGCCTATATCACTAAATCTTGCCGCCCTATCAAAGTTTGGCATTACTTGTTTATCATCAAAGTAGATTCTAAACATTGATCTATCTACTTTAACTGGATTGTTTTGATCTAAATTTTGAATACCTATTCTAATAGCTAAATAATAGCATCCATTTTCAATTATCTGACCACCAATATCAGTATCAGTTAAATAACTTTCTTTTAAACTAAATGATAAGTTATTCATACTAATTGATTGATATATATTAACGTTCTTATTATATACTTCATAGTGCATGTATATACCCCAAAGGATAACTAACCCAATAGCACCCAATATACAAGTAAATACAAATTTATTTTCTAATACATAATACTTTGCTTCCCTAAATAAACGGTGAGCATTTCTTTTCATTACATAAGCATCTGTACCTATCTTTAATTCTACTTCTTCTTCATCATCTTCACCAACTTGAAGATCTAAGTTATTATCAAATCTAAATGATTTAAAGTTAAAACCAAAACCTTTAGTTAAGTTATAAATAATTAATACAGGAGATGGTAAGAAGGTTAAGAATGATAAATCTTTAACAAAGTTTATAATTGTTTGATCAACTACAGTAGTTGTACCTAAAGAGTACATTGTACTATAAAACAAAATAGTTGAACCAAATAATAAAATATAATAAACAATATCTATCTTATATACTAAAGTATTCTTTTTCTTAGAATTAAGTAACCAGAATATTAATATATATGCTAATATCAAGACGAATAAGGCACCATATAATAATGGGGTAAAATACTTTTCTACAGGTGTGTTTTCCATAACTGTATAATTAGCTTTTACATAACCGCTAAAGAATTTAGATATATCTTTAAACTTCCACATTACATAGAGCATAGGAAGAATCAAAGCTAAGTTAATTATTTTAAAATGTTTAATCAACCAGCCATACGGTTTTTTAATTATCATATATGTCCCTCCTATTCTTAAAATAATTATAGCATAAAAAAAGAAAAAATATACTTAATATACTTTTTCCTTTTAATACTTAACATATATCATATTTTCATAATTAAATGCCCATTCAGCATATTTAATTATCTTCGTTTCACCATCACTAGGTGAATATGAATATAGCGTATCATCTACTAAATAATAAACGACATCATTATGTGTACTAATAATACTAGTAACATTATGATCACTAACTCTCATCTTATTATCATGATCCATATAAGTTAAATACAATTTATTATTCTTCAAACTATAATGATAATTAGTATAAGAAGTGAAATTCTTTCTAGATGAAGATAAAACATCTAAAGATATCTTCTCTTCTTTACCATCTACATAAATAATACCTTTCTTATTATTAGAAGCAACAATTCTCATCTTCTTCTTTTCAGGCACTAACTCATATTCTATCTTATTCTTTTGATCCATTATATATACTGATTTATCATTAACACCTAAAACATAACTATCAAAAGAAATGTCATAATCTAATTTCCAAGTATCATATTTATCATTCTTTAAATTAATAACATACACTCTACTAAAGTTATACTTTTCTTCATAATCAGCAATCATTAAATAGTTACCTACTACTGCTGTTATTGGAATAGAATAAACATCATTATTAAAGAGTTTTATAAATTTAACATCATTATTACTAATATGATTAAATCCTTTAAAAGACCATAATAATAAATCATCTGCTTCATTATATATTTCATAATTATCATGTGTCTTTATTACTTTTTCTTCCTTATTAGTAATACCCATATCCTCTTTAATACTATCAGAAACTAAGTTATAATCTATTACTTCGTCATCTTTTGAACATAAAGGATTAGCATCAATATAATCACTATCAATAACTAAACATAATTCATTTTCATCTTCATATATATCGATATCTTTAATTAACTTTGTTTCTTTATTAAGTTTAGCTTCATATATAAAAGAATATGTAAGATCATTATAAGTAATATCATAGTAATAAACTTTATCCTTACTATTATAATTCTCACTTATATCATAATCATCTATCTTGTATTCTAAACTATATGATTTAGAACTACTTTTCTTTATTATAAAAATAATTAATATAATAACAACAAGAAGAATTATAAAAGCAATCTTAGCACTCTTTTTTAATTTATATTTCTTCTTCACATCAATACCTACTTATCTTCATTTCGTTGATACTTTTGTTTTTCTTCCATCATGAAACTAGAAATAGCTGTTTCTACTTCAGCTAGACACTTTTTATCTAAGAAGTTAATAACAACATTTTCTTTAACTGTATCAATAGTTACCTTACCCCATAATAAACCTTGATACACTTGCATATCATTGAATAAATCAGGTGTAATAGAGTTAAGTCTATAACCAACAACTAATAAATCACGACCAATTAAAATACGTTTATTAGTTAAACATACAATACAAGTAGTAAAAATATCATTACTACCTGTAACAGATAATTGACCACAGAAAACAAACTTAGGTTGTTCTTCAGCATTTAAATGCATTTCAATAATCTTTGCATGTTTCTTTAATCTCCATCCAAGAGATCCTGGATATTTTCTTTTAAACCACATTACTTCATCATATACTTTGCCCATCTTATTCCACCTCTAAAGAATTAATTAATACATTAATACTTTCTTTATCATATTCTGTTATACTTATTACTTTTTTATTTTTAATTACAACAATATAGTCGCTACCTAACTTCTTGAATCGAGGATCGATATCATAGAACTTAAGTTCATCCTTCTTATTTAATTTACTAACATTTAAAACACTAATATTTAAACTATTCTTATAATTTAATTTATTAACATATTCTAAGAATAATTTCTTAATATTAGAAGAATTATCTACTACAGCTATAGTATAAACCTTATCTTCTTTCATTAAACTATTAAACTTTTTATAAGTTAATTCATTATAATAAAGTTTATCTTTATCATACTTACCTTTAGCTGTAACATTATAAACTATATTGTTCTCAATACTAGGTGTGATATGTTCTATCTTATAGATAATAAAACCTAATAAAATAAAGATAATAACTATAAAAAGAATTATCCATTTATTAAATTTCATACCATCACCCACCTATACCATTATTTTAGCTTTTTTTAAATATTATTGCAATAAAAAAGGGAAATTATAAATTTCCCATAGTTAGTAAAACAATAACAATACCAGTACACAATCCACAAACAAGTGCAACAACACTTAAAAGGGCCATTACTGAAGCACTACCGGCATTTCCAAGTTCACCTTCAACCTTAATATTAACACCAGAGTCATCTTTCTTTTTCTTATTAGAAATTAATAATTCAGGATGTTCATTAGGATTGATAGGATACTTCTTTTGAATTAAGTCTAACTTAGTAGTTACTCTAACATTCAAACTTTGCGTAGCCATTGTTCTTTCAATCTTATTTATTTTCTTTTCTTTAAATAATTCTTTTTCTAATTTATTTTCTAAAGTACAAATCTTATTAATACTAGTAGAAATAATATCTTCTAGATTATTAGCATAATCAATATCAGTATTATTATAAATAATACGATCAATAGCATCTTTATAGATTCTCTTAGCATCACATATAGCCATGCTTAACTTCTTAATCTCATAATAATACTTATCATATAAAGTATTAATTAAAGCTTCTCTATCAATCATACAATTATTTAAATAATAAACTTTATCACTTAAAGTACTATCATTATCATAACTATTAGTAACACTAATTGGTGCAAATCTAACTGTACTATAGTCAGGTAAACCTTGTGTATTAAGATTAGCTATTAAATAATAATCAAATCCTCTATACTTACGACCAATAATATAATCAAATAGAATCATTCTAATATAATTCTTTGTAATAGTAATTTTAACTTTATTATTAAGTGGCATTCCACTTTCAATTTCACTATCTTTAATCAAAGAATAAATACCTAAATTAATAATATTCTCAATTTGATCTTTATCCTTAATAATAGCTTTATTAGTATTAGAAGATAATCTTAAAGTTTCAGAAACCCAACTAGTATCTTCATCTCTAATATCACCAGCATTAATATGATTAATAACATTATTTAAAATAGTAGTAGCACTAATTCTAGTTTCAATATCTTTACTATAATTTAATAAAGTAAAATTACCAACTATTTCACGATCAGTACTTACTCTTCTAATTTCTTCATGATTAATATCAAATAACTCGGCTATATCAGCTTTAATAATATCAGCATCATCTAAATATTTCTTATCTGGAGCACTTGTCTTAATAACACCATAAATATTATCGTTAAGTAAAACTAGCTCAGTTCCATCATTAAAACTATTAACTACTTTAATATCAATAGGTTCTTCTGAAGGAATACCATTATCAAGAGATATAATATAATACTTACTCATAACAATCGCTCCTTTATCATATATAATTTCCAATATAATTATATCATTTATTTATAAAAAAAGTATATAAAAAAGAATAAAAAAAAGAACGATTATTATAATCATTCTTTATATCTCAAACTGGTGCCGAGAGACTGAGTTAAACAAGTCACCTTACACAAACAAAGTGTACGTTCTAACGTTACCACTATCTCGGCATAAATAATTTATATATAAATAATACCATATTATTTTAACTTTGTCTATTATTTACTTTTAATTAATTATTCATTATAATTGTCCTAAGAAGATGATCCTTATGAAAAAGAATAAAAAGTTATTAATTGTCGTCATTATAATAATAGTTGTTCTTATACTGATCGGTATTGGCACTCTATACTATATTAATAAAAGTAATATCGAAATGACTTTAAATGGAGAGCAAGAACTAACTTTAAATTATAATGAAGAATATAAAGAAAGTGGTGCTAAAGCTACTTACTTAAATAATGATATCGAAGTAGAAATATCTGGCGAAGTAGATACTTCTAAAGTAGGTACTTATGAAATAACATATAAAGCTAAACAAGGTAAGAAAGAAAAAGAATTAACTAGAAAAGTAAATGTTGTTGATACTGTAAGCCCTACCCTTGAATTAAATGGTCAACCAGAAATAAAACTATATACTGGTAATAAATATAATGAACCAGGTTTTATAGCAACTGATGAATATGATGGTGATCTTACTGATAAAGTTCTTGTTAATAACCCCGTTGATATTAACACTGTAGGTTCTTACACTATTACTTATGAAGTAAG
>CADBLZ010000065.1 GCA_902795675.1 uncultured Erysipelotrichaceae bacterium | reverse complement strand
GTGAGCAGTAGTGGCAGCACTAGTAATAGTGATACCTCTTTCTTTTTCTTGTTCCATCCAGTCCATTTGTGAAGCACCATCATGTGTTTCACCAATTTTATGAGTTATACCTGTATGGAATAAAACTCTTTCAGTAAATGTTGTTTTACCAGCATCAATGTGAGCCATGATACCAATATTTCTAATTTTATCAATAGTTACGTCTCTTGCCATAATACAACCCTACCATCTATAATGAGCAAATGCTTTATTAGCTTCAGCCATTTTGTGAACATCGTCACGTTTTTTGCAAGCTCCACCAACATTATTTGCAGCATCCATAATTTCTGCGGCTAAATTTTCAGCCATACCATTTCCGTTTCTAGTGTTAGCATAGTTAACGATCCAACGTAGTGCTAATGCTTGACTACGATCGTCACTTACTTCAACTGGAACTTGAAGGTTTGATCCACCAACTCTTCTTGATTTGATTTCAAGTAGAGGTTTTACATTTTCCATTGCTTGGTTATAAACTTCCATTGGATCTTGGTTAGTTTTTTCTTTGATTATATCAAATGCTTGATATAAGATTCTTTCAGCAGTACCTTTTTTACCATCTCTCATAATTTGGTTGATTAACTTAGTAATAACCTTTGAATTATAAATAGGATCTGGTAATACATCTCTTTTAACTGCACGTCTTTTACGCATATATTATTTCTCCTCTCTTTTAATATTCTAAAAGCTACTAAGCTTTAGGTTTTTTAGTACCGTATTTACTACGTCCTTGATTTCTATTGTTTACTCCTTGAGTATCAAGTGTACCACGAATAATGTGATAACGAACACCGATTAAGTCCTTAACACGACCACCACGTACTAATACTACGCTGTGTTCTTGTAAGTTGTGTCCTTCACCTGGAATGTAAGTATCAACTTCACGACCATTAGATAATCTAACACGAGCAAATTTTCTTAATGCTGAGTTAGGTTTCTTAGGTGTACGAGTACCAACCTTAGTACAAACACCACGTTTTTGTGGACTGTTTTGTTCAGTTGATTTTCTTTCAAGGCTATTAAAACCAACGTTTAATACTGGACTCTTACTCTTTTTAGTTTTGTCTTTTCTTCCTTTTCTAACTAATTGACTGATTGTTGTCATTCAATTGTTCCTCCTTTCAATGTGCACACACCCTGGTGTGTCCTGATTCCCTTTAAATTAGGTTTCACCGAAGTGAAACCCAAATCAAATGCATTAATAATATAACATTTTAACTTTTTATTGTCAACATTATTTCAACTAATTTTTATAATAATTTTTAGTTGTATATTTCTTACAATTTAAGAATGATTTTGACTTAATTTCAGTATTATCATCATCAGTACTATAAACAATACTATAACCAGTACAACTACTATCTGGTAAATCCTTTTCATCTAAGTAATTTAAATCAAATAATTCTTCTACTCTTAGTTTAATTGGACTCTTCTCATTAGCATAGAACTCTTCTGCTTTATAGTACTTAATAACAGCTTCATTCATCTTTTCTTCAAAAGCTTCATATTTAGAAGTATGTCCTTTATTAATACCAATTACTAGTAATAGAACTAAAATAATAATAGCTATACAAATCCATACTTTAGCAATTAACTTACCAGTTTTACTTAAACTACTGTATGCATTCTTAATACCTGCATAAATGTTATAGAAGAATCTGAATATTGTTCTTATAACTCTTTTAACTTTACCTTTAAAAGTAAGTCTTTTTCTTTTTTCTTTTCTTTCTAATTCCATCTTAATCATCCTAACTAGTTCTATAATGAGAACATCTAAGTACAGGGCTTATAACAGTAGCACCAGTTTGGTCATAAAAAACATTAACGTAAGCTGTACATAAACTATTATCTACATCATCATATATTGGTTGAATATAACCATTATCAATTAATTGCTCTGAAGTTACAGTAACAACTCCCTTAATTTCAATACCTTTTTCTTTAATATAATACTTAGTAGCATTATATAGTAACTCTTCTTTACCTTTATAATACTTTTCATTTATATAAACATCTTGATTATCTTTCTTACTTTCTTTTTCCTCTTCTGACTTACCCATATCTAGAATTTCTTCTGTCGATGTCATATCATAATCTAAATCACGATATAATTTATTAATATAATAAACCGCAATTAAAAGTAAAAATAAAATAATAGCAGTTGTAGCTAATGTTGCAGGAAGTCCCCAACCTTTATTATCTAGTTTCATCTTTACCACCCGTTCGTCTAGTTAATTATAATACATTTCTATCCTTTTTTAAACATATTATAGCTATTTAATTACTTATCTTTCTTCTTAAAAACACCATTATCATAGTATTCAATATCACCATTAGGTCTTAATACATAGAAACGATTATCCATTTTTTCCTTCTTAGTTTTAAATACTGTTTCAGAAGCATAAGCAACTGTATTATCAGGCATATCTTTTGTTACTACAGCATTAGCACCAATACGGCAATTATCACCTATTTTAATATTACCTAGTATCTTAGCTCCTGCTCCAATATAACAATTGTCCCCAATTGTTGGATTACCAACATTTTTAGAACCTTCTGTTCTAATGGCACCAATAGTTACTTGTTGAAAAATAACAGCATTCTTACCAATAACTGTTTTATCAGATATAAAAATACCATGAACACCATGTGGAAAATATGGAATAGTTTCAAATTTAGCATTTATACCAATATAACTATCACGATCATCAAAGTATTTAGAATAAATTGAAGCACATAAACCACTTTGTTTATTCTTTTCATTTATATGTTTTTTTAGTCTCCATATATTCTTAAATCTAAGAAACACAAAAATACCAGCAATATCTTTTAAAAAGTTTTTTAATATAAACATAGTAACACCTCTAACTTAAATTATTATAATATATTTTAACCAATAAAAAAAGTAACGGAATCCGTTACTTTTTCATAAGTGAATTTAATTAAACTAATTCGATAGTAGCGCCAGCTTCTTCAAGTTGAGCTTTAATATCTTCAGCATCTTTAGCAGGAATGTTTTCTTTAACATTTCCACCATTATCAGCAATACCTTTAGCTTCTACTAGTCCTAAACCAGTGATTTCCTTAAGAAGTTTAATAACACCCATCTTATTAGCACCACAGTCTTTAAGAACTACAGTTTTTGGAGCATCGTCTGAACCAGCGTCAGCACCAGCAGCAGGAGCAGCAGCTACAGCTACAGCACTTGGATCTACACCAAATTCTTCTTTCATTGCGTCAACTAATTCTTTAACTTCAAGAATAGTCATTTCTTTTAATCCACTTATAAATTCATCTTTAGTAAATTTTGCCATAATATTATATTTCCTTTCTTTTTAAACAAATTACTTTGATTCAAGTTGTTCTGCATATAAGTTAAGACCAATAGATAAGTCTCTAACATATTGAATCATTCCACCAGCAAGCATAGTAAGTAAACCTTCTCTTGATGGAATTGCAGCATATTCTTTAATAGTATCTAATTCTGCTCTAGCACCATTGATAATACCTACTCTAATTTCAGCTTTATCATGTTCTTTAGCAAACTTAGCTATTACTTTGATTGGTTCAAGTAGAGTCTTACCAAATACGATAGCATTTGGACCTTCATAGAATCCATCTAAATCAATCTTAAGGTCTTCAGTAGCTCTTTTAACAAGAGTATTCTTGTAAACCTTAGCTTCAGCATCTACTTCTCTTAGTTGTGTTCTAAGATCAGAAAGTTCAGAAACTGTTAATCCTTGATATGAGAATAAAATAACTGATTCGCTATTTTTAATCTTATCTTCGATTTCAGAAACTATAGCTTTTTTGTTTTCAATTGCTTTTGCACTTGCCATATTTACCTCCTTATAGGATTTCTATTTAAAAAAGCTTTCCATCACGGAAAGCATAAAAGAACATATAAATATATGTATAAGGCTTTCCTCGGTAGGATTTACTTTAGCACCTACTGTCTTTGGACAAATCGCTTTTTTAATCAAATTTAGTATAATCAATTAACTATTAATTGTCAAATGATTTTTGGTTAATCTTAATTCCAGGACCCATTGTACTAGAAATTGAGATATTAGTAATATAGTTACCTTTAACTGCTGTAGGTTTTGCTTTTACAATAGTACTAACAATATACTTTAAGTTTTCAAGTAACTTCTTATCGTCAAATGATACTTTACCAATAATTGAATGAATATTACCATATGAATCAGTTCTATATTCAATCATACCTTTTTTAATATCATCTACTGCTTTTTTAGTATCCATAGTTACAGTACCAGTTTTAGGGTTTGGCATTAAACCTTTAGGTCCTAAAACCTTACCTAACTTACCTAATTGTGCCATCATATCTGGTGTACAAACGATAACATCATAATCGAACCAGTTTTCTTTTTCGATTTTATCGATCATTTCAGCTTCACCAACGAAATCTGCACCAGCAGCTTTTGCAGCTTCAGCAGCAGCACCCTTAGCAATAACTAAAACTCTTTTAGTTTTACCAGTACCATTAGGTAATACTAATGATCCACGTAATTGTTGATCAGCTTTTTTAGTATCAAGATTTAACTTAATAGCTACTTCAACAGTAGAATCAAATTTAGTAACAGAAGTATCATTAACTAATTTAATTGCTTCTTCTGGAGTATAAAGATTATTCTTTTCTACTTTTTTAGAAGCTTCCACATACTTTTTACCATATTTCTTCATAATATTTTCCCTCCTAATTGTGGTTTATTAGCGGATTAAAATTTAAATTATTTATTTGTAACAAATTATTCAGCTGATTCTTCAGCTTCAGTATCAGATTTTTCGTTGATAACTTCAACTTCTTTTTGTTCTTCAATTTCAGCTTCCATTTTTTCAAGTTCTGCTTCACGTTTAGCAGCAGCAGCTTCTTCAACTGCAGCTTCTTTCATTTGTTCAGCCATTTCAGCGTCATTAACACCTTTAACAGCTACACCCATGTTACGAGCAGTACCTTCAATAATGTTCATAGCTGCTTCAATGTCATATGCATTTAAGTCAGCCATTTTAGTTTCAGCAATTTGTTTTAATTGATCTTTAGTAATAGTTGCAACTAATTGATTAGCACCTTTAGCACTTGCTTTTTGAATACCAGCAGCTTTCTTAATTAAGAATGCAGCAGGAGCAGACTTAAATACTAAATCAAATGATCTATCTTCATAAAGACTAATTTCAACTGGGATAATATCTCCCATTTTATCTCTAGTTGCATCATTGAACTTTGTACAGAAATCACTTAAATTTATACCAGAAGGACCTAAAACTGTACCAACTGGTGGTGCTGGTGTTGCTTTACCAGCAGGAATTTGTAATTTAATCTTTTTTACGACTTCTTTTGCCACGAAAAACACCTCCATAAAATATTCTCGCGAAAGTGGTTATTAGGGCAATCCGCTTTTCCCTTCCACTTATTAATTATGTAAATAAACATAATCGCACTTAAGATATTAACATAAAAGGTTTTATTAATCAAGTCTTAATTATACTTGCATAATAAAAAGCAACATATTGTTGCCTTTATTAGATTAATTTAAAATATCAACTTGGAAGAATTCTAGTTCAACTGGTGTAGCTTGACCAAATAAGTCAATTGTAGCAGTTAATCTATTATTCTCATTATCTATACTATCAACAGTACCGTTCATACCTTTGAATGGACCATCTTTAATAGTAATCTTAACGCCAATAGCTAAATCTTTTTCAACATTATTTCTACTCATACCAACAAGTGATAAGATATGATCAACTTCACTTGGGAATAATGGAGTAGGCTTTGCTTTATGTCCAGAAGAACCGATGAAACCTGTAACACCTGGAGTATTACGAACAATGAACCATGCTTCATCAGACATAATCATTTCTACTAAAACATAACCAGGGAACATCTTTTTAGTCTTTTCTTTCTTTTGACCATTCTTAACTTCTACTTCAGTAGCAGTTGGGATAATAACTCTAAAGATATTATCTTGCATTCCCATTGATTGAGCACGTTGTTCTAGTTTTTCTTTAACACTATCTTCATGTCCACTGTATGTGTTAACAACATACCATTGTTTTTCTTCTTCCATCTTATAACACTCCTTTTATCAATGAGACTAAAATAGTAACTAATTGAAATAATCCACATACAATTAAGCACATAATAATAACTGCAAGTGTATATTTCATTACGTCACCAAAGCTTGGCCATACAACTTTCTTAAGTTCAGCTATAGTGCCACCTTTAGATTCACTTTTAACTACTACTTTTTCCTCTTTTACTTTATTCTTTTTTGTTTCTTTTTCTTCAACTTTAGCTTCTTTAACATTTTTAGCCTTAGCCATAAGATCACCTCAAAATTTTTTCATTTAAAAAAACACTTACGTGTTTCTACGAATAATTTAACACGATTCATTATTAAATGCAAGAATATTTGTCAACATTTAAACTTTTAATTTTCCTTTTTATTCTTTGAATAGCATTATCTACAGCTTTAACATTAATATGAAGGATATCAGCTATTTCTTGATAACTACAATCACTAACTAATAAACCATATATTTTATATTCCGTCTCCGTTAATTTACATTTAATAAATCGATCTAATCTTTCTTTATCATCTTGATACATAATGTACTCAAAAGGATCATCTTTATCTTCACCCTTTATTAATTGAATAAGTTCTTGATCACCAAGTTCCATATTCAAACTAGTATTACCGACATTAACAGAATCTGATTTATTAGCTATCTTTCTAACAAAGTCTTGAACTTTAGATAAAATACACATTCTTAAATAACTAGGTAAAGAAGAATCTTTATCTTCACGATATTTATTAATTCCTTCAATAAAACCAATTAAAGCTTCTTGATATAAATCACTAACATCATAACTTGTTTTATTAACGACCCATTTATACTTACTAACAATAACATTTATTAAATAATTATATTTCTTATATAAAATATCATTTGCTTCTTCAGAAGATTCATGGATCATCATAATAAGTTCACTATCATTATAATCATCATAATTATAATGCATAGTAAACCTACTTGTTTACTATTCCATAAATTAATATAGCAGCAGCAACAGATGCATTAAGACTGTTAACACGGCCATATTGTGGAATAGAAACTATAACGTCGCTATTATCTCTCACTAATCTACCAACACCGTTACCTTCAGAGCCAATAATAAGTAATACCTTATCACTGAATGAAATGTCTTTATAGTTTTCGCCGTCCATATCAGCAGCATAAACAAAGTAACCATTATCTTTAAATTCTTTTATAACATTAACTAAGTTATTAACCATTGCAATATTAACATGTTCTAAAGCACCTGTACTAGTTTTCATAACTGTATCAGTTACAGATACACTTCTATCCTTTGGAATAATAATAGATTTAATACCAGCACATTCACATGTTCTAATAATTGCACCAAAATTATGAGGATCTTCTAAATGATCTAACATAACAACAATATTATCATTAAGCATATCTTGGTAATCACTATATTCAAAATCATCAATACTCATAACAATACCTTGATGTTTACCAGGACACATAGCATCTAACTTCTTAGTATCCATTACTGTATATGCAATATGATTATCTTTTATAAAATTAATAATATCTTTATCAGTAAAACCCTTTGATAAATAAACTTTTTTAATACTTTTAGGTTTTTCTTTTAATTCGTTAAATACATTCTTTCCATAAACTTTCATATTACTCACCTAAGATGAACTTCATAATTTCATCTATTCTTTCTATTTTTTTATCAAAATATAATTTGCCAATTAATGCTTCCAAACCAGTTGCTAAACGATAAGTTACAATATCAGCACTCTTTGTTCTAGGTCCTTTAGCATTTCTACCCCACTTAACTATCTCAATTTCATCTTCTGTTAACACATTATTATCAATTAAGTTTTCTAAATGTCTTCTTTGACTCTTAGCACTAACAAAATCTAAACTTCTAGCTTGTAATTCACCAATCTTACTAATACCTTGTTTAATAAGATATTCTCTAATATATCTTTCATATACAGTATCTCCCATATATGCCATTACTAGTGGATTATCATTATTCATTTCACTCACCTCTATGAGCAACTTAACATATTTGTTTCTCTATATCAAATTACTAAATTTAAAACTCTTAAAGTATATTATCACTAATTTACTAAATTATATAATTTAAGTAATCATTTGAAACTATAAACATAAAATTTGCTATATAAATATACAGCAAATCTTAAACTTAGTCTATTTCTTTTAAATTATACTTTTTACTTTTAATAACATTTGTTTCAATTAGAATGATTGCAATAACACCAATAACAGCTAAAACAACAGATACTACTTGAGCCATCTTAAGTCCACCTATCATTAATGAATCTGTTCTCATACTTTCAATAATAAATCTTCCAATACTATAGAATATTAAGTAGAAAGAAGTTAATTCACCTACTTTTAGATTCTTATATACTTTTCTAATTAATAATAAAGCTAGGAAGCCATCTAAACACCATAATGATTCAATTAAGAAAGCAGGTGCATAGTGAACACCACCTATATTCATACCATCAATGATAAATTGAGGTATAAATAAACTCTTCATAGTACCTAGAGTAACAATTCCTCCATGTGCTTCTGCATTAAAGAAATTACCCCATCTACCAATAGCTTGAGCAATTATAAGTGATATAACAGCTATATCAGTTACTTTAAATAAATTAACCTTCTTAATCTTACAGTAAATTAAAGTAGTAATAAAACCAGCTATAATACCACCATGGATAGCTAAACCACCCTCCCAAATACGAAGGATATCTACCCAATCTTGATAAAGCTCTAAATTAAATAATACAAAATAAAGACGGGCACCAATAATACCAAAGATAACAACATAAAAGCCTAAATCAAAAACAAAGTCTTTAGGATAATTAAACTTTTTACTTTCTTTAGTACCTAATAAGATAGCTACAATAACTCCTAGTAGAATTAATACAGCGTACCATCTAATTTCTACTGGTCCTAAACTAAATATTATTGGATCCATATCAATCACCAAACTTATTATAACAAAAAAAGCACCATAAGTGCTTTTTATATTCTATTTAATTTTTTTAAATGATCAACTAGTTCCATAAACTTAGGTGGATATTTTAAAGCTCCACTCTTATGGTAATAGTTATCAAATTCATCATAGAAACCTATTCTCCACATTACTGGCATAGGTTTAGTTTCAGAAGTCTTATCTTCCCAGTATTCAAAATCATCCATATCTTTATACTCGATAATCATATCATTAATAAGATTCTTTTCATCATCTGAAATAGTATACTCATATAATTCACCATTAACATCGATAACATTCTCCATTAAATTAACAATTATATAATTCATATCTTTATATTCTATTTCACATCTTTTAACTTTAATACTTTCCATTATAATACCTTCCTTAACCATTCACCTGTATAAGATTCTTTAACTTTAGTTATATCTTCAGGTGTTCCAGTAGCAACAACAGTACCACCTTGATCTCCGCCTTCAGGTCCTAAATCAATAATATAGTCAGCTACCTTAATAACATCTAAATTATGTTCAATAACAATAACTGTATCTCCATTATCAACTATTCTTTGTAATATTTGAATTAATTTCTTAATATCATCTGAGTGAAGACCTGTAGTAGGTTCATCTAAAATAAATACAGAGTTACCAGTCGCTTTCTTTTGTAATTCTTTAGCAAGTTTAACACGTCCGGCTTCACCACCTGATAATGTAGGTGCACTTTGACCAAGTTCAATATATGATAAACCAACATCCATCATAACTTGTAACTTGTTCTTTATCTTTGGAACATTATCAAAGAATTCTAACGCTTCCTTAACTCTCATATTAAGAACATCAGAAATATTCTTTTCTTTATACTTAACATCTAATGTTTCTCTGTTAAAACGAGTACCATGACATACTTCACAAGGAACATATACATCAGGTAAGAAGTTCATTTCAATTCTCTTAACACCATCACCCCAACAAGCTTCACATCTTCCACCTTTAACGTTGAATGAGAATCGGTCTTTTCCGTAACCTCTTATCTTAGCTTCCTTAGTAGTACTAAATAATTCTCTTATATCATCAAAGACACCAACATATGTTGCT
>CADBLZ010000064.1 GCA_902795675.1 uncultured Erysipelotrichaceae bacterium | reverse complement strand
TAGGTGTTATATTTGCTTTCGTTCAAGGATACATCTTCACAGTTGTATATTCTGGAACAAAAGACCCAATCATAATTCTAGAAACAACTACAGTATTAACTGCAGGTACATGTTTACTATTATGGATTGGTGATAGAGTAACAAAGAATGGTATTGGTAACGGCTTATCATTAATGATTATGGCTGGTATCTTACAATCAATGCCTTCAATCTTTGTTCAAGCATTCAAAGATCTAGTTACTGGTGGTAAATTTGCTGGAGGCTTAGGTGTTGGTTTATTCTCAGCATTCATTATAATCTACTTAGTAGTTATAATTGGTATGGTATGGATTCAACTTGCTGAAAGAAGAATTCCTATCCAATATGCTAATAGAACTAATACAGCTTATGGTGGACACCAAAACTTCTTACCAATTAAAATAAATTCTGCTGGTGTTATGCCAGTAATCTTCGCATCTACATTAGTTGCGATACCTGTTACAATTGTTAATTTAATTAATAATCAAAAAGCAATAAACTTTGTTAACAGCTATATAGTTAATACAAGCTTAACAGGATTTATTCTTTATATGTTACTTATCCTATTCTTTGGATACTTCTATACATTCCTAGAATTAAATCCTGAAGAATTATCAAAGAATTTGAATAAAAGTGGGGCATACATTCCTGGTATTCGTCCAGGTAATGACACTATCAATTACACATCAAATGTAATTGGAAAATTAACAATTGCTGGATCAGTATTCTTAATGATTATTGCTGGTCTACCAATTATCTTCTCTACCTTCTCTGGTCTATCAAGTTCAGTAACAATAGGTGGAACAGGATTATTAATTGTTGTTGGTGTTGCTATTGAAACATACAAACAACTAGAAAGTAGTCTTGTAAGTCGTGCCCATAGAGCAAGCTTAAGAAGATAATGAAAAACATAATATTTCTAGCGGTACAAGGTGCCGGAAAAGGAACATTTGCAAAAATGTTACAAGAGAAATATGGATATGCTCATATATCAACTGGTGACATTCTTCGTGAAAGATCTCAAGTTGATGATGAACTAGGACACCAAATCAAAAATATGATTGATAATGGTATCTTCGTTCCAAACGAAACAATATATGAAGCAATTGAATATAAAATCTCTCAACCAGAGTGTGAAAAGGGTTATATCCTTGATGGTTTCCCTCGAAATATCGAGCAAGCTAAAGGATATGACGAAATACTTAACAAATTAAATAAAGAATTAGGAATCGTTATTAACTTAACAATTCCAACAGAAATGTTAAAACAAAGAATTATTGGCAGAAGAATTTGCAAAGATTGCGGAGCTATATATAATATATATAACGAAGCGTTCAAACCAAAGGATGAAGGTATTTGTGATAAATGTGGTGGCGAGTTATATCAACGAGCTGATGACAACGAAGAATCAATGAATACTAGAATCAAAACATACTTTGAAGTTACTGAACCAATAATTGATTATTATAAAGAAAAAGGCGTTTTAAAAGTTGTCGACTCAAGTAAAACTACAGAAGAAACTTTTAAAGAAATAGAAAATATTCTTGAGGGTGAAGGTGTGAATAACTAAAAAGTTATTCACATCGAATATCACTCTAAATAGTTATAGGAGAAAATAAATATATGGCTAAAGAAGATAAAATTGAAGTTGAAGGTAAAGTTGTTGAAATACTAAAAGGTGGAACACCTATCGTACAACTACCTAACGGACATACTGTAGAGGCCTACGTTTCTGGTAAAATGCGCGTTAACATGATACGTATCTTACCAGGTGATACAGTAACAATTGAATTATCGCCTTATGATTTAACACGTGGGCGCATAATATGGAATAAGAGATAATGGAGGTAAAACTATATGAAAGTAAGAGCGTCTGTAAAAAAGATTTGTGCAAAATGCAAAATAATTAAAAGAAAAGGTAAAATTAGAGTTATTTGTGAAAACCCTAAACATAACCAAGTTCAAGGATAATAATAGGAGGATTATATATGGCACGTATTAAGAATATCGAATTACCAGGTGAAAAACATACTAATATCGGCTTAACAGCTATTCATGGTATTGGTAGAAGCCTAGCTCAAAAAATTTGTGATGCTTGTAAAGTTGATGGCGAAAAGAAAATCAAAGATTTAACTGAAGACGAAATTACAGCATTACGTAAAGAAATTGATAATTATACTGTTGAAGGTGATCTTCGCCGTGAAGTACAATTAAACATTAAGAATAAAATGGAAATCAACAGTTATCAAGGAACAAGACATAAAAAGGGTCTTCCAGTTCATGGACAAAGAACTAGTAGAAATGCTCGTACTAGAAAAGGTAAAGGTAAAGTAGTTGCTAACAAGAAGAAAGCTACTAAATAATAAATAGGAGGTAAGAAGTTATGGCTTATAATAGAAGAAAAAGAAAAATCAAAAAGAATATCCCTGAAGCTCAAGCACATATTCATACTACTTTCAACAACACTGTAGTAACTATTACAGATGTTGATGGTAATGTTATCAGCTGGGCATCAGCTGGTACAATCGGTTATAAAGGAAGTAAAAAGAAAACTCCATTTGCTGCTGGTATGAGTTCAGAAGCTGCTGCAAAAGCTGCTATGGATAGTGGAGTTAAAAAGGTTGAAGTTTTTGTTAAAGGTTTAGGTGCAGGACGTGAAAACGCAATTCGTTCATTACAAACTGCAGGTCTAGAAATAACAGCTATTAATGATGTTACTCCAGTTCCACATAACGGTTGTCGTCCACCAAAACGTCCAAGAAATTAATTGAGAGAGGGGCTTAAGATATATGTTAAGATTTGAAAAACCAGAATACAAAATTGCTGAATATAAAGAAAGTAATAATTACGGAAAGTTTGAACTAGAACCACTAGAAAGAGGTTTTGGTACAACTGTAGGAAACGCATTAAGAAGAGTAATGTTATCATCAATGCCAGGTAGCGCTATTACATCTGTTAAAATTGAAGGTGTAATGCACGAATTCCAAAAAATTGATGGTGTAGTAGAAGATGTTACTGCTATCGTACTTGCTCTTAAGAGTGTAGTTATTAAAAATCATTCAGAAGACAATAAAGTAATTCACTTATCTGCTTCTAAAGAAGGTCCAGTTACTGCTGGCGACATCGAAAGAGATGCTGATATTGAAATCGTAAATCCTGACTTAGTTATTTGTAACTTAGTTAAAGGCGGAAAAATAGACATGGAAATGACTGTAAGTAATGGTCGTGGATATGTAGATTCAAAAGCTAATGAAAAATTATTAGGTGAAAAGAAGGCTGGCGTTATTGCTATCGACTCATTATATTCACCTATCGAAAGAGTATCTTTCGATGTAACAAGTGCTCGTGTTGGTCAAAATGAAAACTTTGATAAACTAACTATGGAAGTTTATACTAATGGATCATTAACTCCAGAAGAAGCAATGGCATTAGCAGCACGTATCTTAATTGAACACTTAAATATCGTTACAGATTTAAACTCAATTAGTGATGTAACAGGCCTAATGGCTGAAAAGAAAGAAGATACAGTTACTAAGACATTAGAAACACCAATTGAAGAAATCGAATTCTCAGTTCGTGCTTACAATTGCTTAAAGAGAGCTGGTATCAACACAATTCAAGATTTAATTTCTAAGAAAGAAAATGAAATTACTAAGATTCGTAACCTTGGTAAAAAATCATTAAAAGAAGTTTTAGATAAAGTAGAAGAAATGGGACTTAAGTTCCGCGATTAATATTAATAAGGAGGATAATACTTATGGCAAAATATAGAACATTAAATAGAGAAAAAAGTATCCGTAGAAGTATCCTTGCAAACCTAACTAAAGATGTTATTATGGGTGAATATGTAGTAACAACTGAAGCAAGAGCTAAAGAAGTAAGAAAATTTGTAGACAAAATGATTACTTATGGTAAAAGAGGTACATTAGTTTCTCGTAGAAAAGCTTTAGCATTCTTAAATAATGACAGCAAAATTGTTGATAAAATATTTAATGAATTAGCTAAACGTTATGAATCTAGAAACGGTGGATATACTAGAATCATTAAATTAAACGAAAGAATAGGCGACGACGCTTTAACAGTAAAATTAGAACTAGTAAAATAGTTCTTTTTTTATGCTAAAAATAGAATATTGAATATCATTTGACTTTATGATAATATAATTATTATAAGAGTATAAAGGGTGATAAAGATGAACGATAAGATTAAATTATTCAGTGACATTGAAACATTAGTTAACATGTGTCGTTCAAAAAGCGATGGTCAATCTCTATTTATCGAAGAAGAAGAAATAGTAGAAAAAGTAACAGAATATGACCAAGAACTTGCTGAAATAAAAAGAGATTTTGAAGAAGATAGTTATGATACTAGTGCTGAAATGGCTGATCGTAACATTGAAATAATAACTAAAAAGTTAATTCAATCTTTAAAAATAGATATCAAAGAAAAGAAAGCTGTATTAGAAGACCTTAACGAAGACGAAAAAGATCAAAACGATCGTCTTACTCTTTTACGTGCAAGTAAAAAAAGTCGTGAAGACTTTATTGAAAGTATGCAAAACCGTATCAACAACTCTACTGATGCTGCTGTAATTGAAAGATATAATGCTTTAATTAACGAATCTACTAAAGACTTAGATAAAGTAAAAGTAGAACTAGATGAATTACAAAATAAATATAATACATTACAAGCTAATATAACTCAATCATCTGAAGATTTAGATTTACTTGAAGAAAAACTAAAAGAAAAACAAAAAGTTCTTGCTGAAGCTCAAGCTAATCTAGAAAACCCTAATGCTTACATTGATCGTAATAAATTAGAAAGACATAAAGAAAAGACTTCAGAAATTGAAGGTAAAAAACTAGAATTAGTTAATCGTTTAGAAGAAATAAGAAAAGACCCTAAATACTTAGAACTTAAAATTAAAAATATCTTAAACGATGGTAAAAATCCTGATCAAGCAATTCCATACTTAAAGGAATTGATTGAAATGGCTGAAGCTATTCCATACATGAATATGCCAGTAGATAATAAACTAGAAGAATTATTATTAAAAGCAACTCAAGAAAGAGATTCATTTGCTACTGAAATAGATCAAAAGAGTTACAATGTTATGGAAACAGTAAGTCCAGAACAAATAAGAATGGAATTCTTAAAAGCTAGAATAGCTAAATGGAATAAAGATCTAAAAGAATTAGATAAAAAAGTATCTGCTATTGATAAAGATGAACAATTCGGATACCGTACAATAGATGATAGCTTATCAGCACTAATCGAAAAGATTAAATCTGAACTAGAAGAATATACAAAAGTATATGAAGAAGAAAGCGATGAAAACTTAAGTGCTAGAGCTACATTTAAATCAGCCGTTGATGAAAAGAGAGAAGATCTTATCTCAGCTGAACAAATTGCTTCTGCCTTTAGAGAAGATGAAGCTAACGACATCAGTGAAGCTAGCGAATTATTAAAGAGCAAGAGAATAGAAATAGAACAAAATATAGAAGAAGCAAATAAAGAAATTGATGATATTAAGAATAGATTAATAACTAAAAAGTCAGGAATGATTGATATCAGTGCTCAAAAGAAAGATAAAGAACACTTAAAAGATCTTGCTGATAACGTAATGGATATTAAACATCGTCGTCAATTTAAAGAAACTCCAGATGAAATTGCAGAAGAAATCGAAAAATTAATTGGTGTAGAGTTTAATAATAGTAGTGCTCCTAAAGTAGAAGAAGCACCTGTTGAAACACCAATCGAAGAACCTGTAATTGCTGAAACTGGTGAAGAAATAAACATTCAACCAACAACTGAAGCTGTTCCTGAAGCACCAATCGAAACAACTCCAGAAATAACACCAATTGAAGAACCAACTGAAGAAGAAAGTGAAATTGATTTAAGTGCTAATGTTGAACCAGTTACAGAAGCTGAACAAACAGTTACAGAACCTGAAGTAACTGAACCAAAAGGAATTAAGGTTGTAGACTCAATGAATATTACACCTGATTACTTCAACAATTCAACTGCAGTAGCAACTCCTGAAGAAACTACTCCAGTAGCAGAACCTGCTGTTGAACAACCAATTGAAAATCAAAGTGAACCAGTTAATCCAATGACTGATTTTGAACCAATCGCTCCAATTGCTGAAGAAGTTCAAACAGAACAACCAATTGAATTAACAAGTACACCTTCAACAAATGAAGAAGAGTAAGGAGAATTACTATGGGCTTAAAAACAAATACAATTATAAGTTTAGAAAATAACGAAAAATATGTTGTTTTAAATGAAACAATGTATGGTGGAGTTAAATATTTCCTAGTTATGGGAGTAGATGACAATCGTAACGTAATTCCTACTAATGTAGCTATCGTAGAAGAGATAATTGATGGTAATGATGTATATGTAGATCGTGTAAAAGATCCTGAATTAATCATCATTTTAACTAGAATATTAAAATCACAAATATAGCAGCTTTGCTGCTTTT
Source organism: uncultured Erysipelotrichaceae bacterium (assembly GCA_902795675.1). GTDB lineage: Bacteria > Bacillota_I > Bacilli_A > RF39 > UBA660 > Coprovivens. Next base: position 3,994 of record CADBLZ010000064.1, on the reverse strand, counting down.
TTGTTTGTTGACTTTTAATATATATTATATTAGAATAATTATCACATTGAGGTGGTTTTGATGACTTTATTAGTATTAATCATTGATATAGTTTTAACTATACCTTTATCTATCATTCATAATTATTTAGAGCGTCATCAAGTTGGATCATTACCACAAATAATCTTTCCATCTATCTACATAATTATCCTATCTGCATTAATACCTGCAGTAAAAGAAAATATCTTTTTAATTATAATATTTGAAATCTTCCTACGTAATTTCTATATAACAAATATAACTAATGAAAATGCGTTAAATAACACATCTTATATAGGAAGAGATATAGTAGGTATCTTAGTAGGTATTTTAACTTACTCATTCTTTATTTCTAAGGTAAATAGTGTGTTACCTAGTGCAGAAGAATTTAAAAGCTTCTTATGGTTTATAATGATTGTATACTTAATATCATTATTAAAGAATGATACTAACTTTAAAAAGATATCTGAAAAGAAAGTTGAAACAAATCATAGTGAAGAATATTACCTAATGCAATTTGCTAAATATAAAACTAAGTATAACTACTTAATAAAGAGTAAAGACAAAATGGTTAATAACTTAATCTATGGCATCATGATCTACGAATCAGATCATAAACCAACAATCATTCGTAAGATAGAAGAAGTTGGTGGAAACTTCACTAGTAGAGAAGTTAAATATGGTATTATGCAAATACCTTCTAAAATAAAACTAACAGATGAAGAAACAATTGTTATGTCTATTAAACAATTAGAACATACATTTAAAAATAGTAAATTATCTAAAGAAAACAAAATAGAATTAGCATTAGAAAACAAATATCAAGATAATGAAGCTACAAAAGAAAAAATAAAGCAAATCTATCAATACATCAACAAATTTACTGAGAATTAATTGAATAAAAATAATAGATATGCTAAAATACTAACTAGAAACGAAGAAGACGTCTTCAGTAATTATATTAAACTTATTTAGAGATTAAGTATGTATGGTGAAATTACTTAAAGTTAATTAATATAATGAATTTCAACGTTGGAGTTTAAATCGCTGTAGAGCGTTATATCTAAAAAGAGCTAGAGAATCTAGAATTAGGGTGGTACCGCGGATTTATTCCGTCCCTTAGTTTTAGATTTTTTTTATTGGAGGAATAAAAATGAAAGAAAAAATGAATGAAATCCAAAAGTCTTTCGAACAAGACTTAGAAGGAGCAAAGACAATTCAAGACCTAAATGATTTAAAAGTTAAATATCTAGGTAAAAAAGGTTCAATTAGTGAATTAACAACATACATGAGAGAACTATCTCCAGAAGAGAAAAAAGACTTTGGAGCTTCTTTAAATGAACTAAAGAATAATGTTACTGAAAGTATTAATTCAAAGAATAAAGAATTAGAAGAAGAAGAACTAAACAAAAAGTTAGCTTCAGAAGTAATTGACGTAACAATGCCATCAACTGAAATCCCAACTGGTGCACCTAACATCTTAGAAAAAGTAGTTGAAGACTTTGAAGATGCATTTATGTCTATGGGTTATGATGTAGTAGAAGGTTCAGAATTAGAAGAAGATAGATTCAACTTTGAATTACTTAATCTACCTAAAAACCACCCTGCTAGAGATGCTCAAGATACATTCTATGTTAAAGGTGATGAACTATTACTTAGAAGTCAAACAAGTGGTATGCAAGCACACGTTATGCTTGAAAAAGGTGGTAAAGAACCTGTTAGAATGATTTGCCCAGGTAAAACATATAGAAGAGATAACGATGACGCAACTCATTCACATCAATTCATGCAAATTGAAGGTTTATTAATCGATCATAATATTTCTCTATCAGATTTAAAAGGTACTGTTGATAAAGCAAATAGAATGATGTTCGGTAAAGATACTGAAACAAGATTCAGACCAAGTTATTATCCATTTACAGAACCATCTGTTGAATTCGATATTTCTTGTTTTGCTTGTAAAGGTAAAGGATGTTCATTATGCAAAAACACTGGTTGGATAACAATTGCTGGTGCTGGTATGGTTCATCCAAACGTATTAAGAATGTGTGGATATGATCCAAAAGAATGGAATGGTTTCGCATTTGGTTATGGTGCTGAAAGATGTGCAATGCTTAAATACGGTATTAACGACATTAGAACATTCTATAATACAGATCTAAGAGAAGTTAAGAACTTCGATAGAAAAGAGGTTGAGTAATATGATATCAATGAAATGGGTAAAAGATTACGTTGATCTTGAAGGTGAAGACCTTAATGAACTTGCTGTTAAAATAACTAAAGCAGGTGTTAATGTAGAAAAAGTAATAACAACACACATGGATAATGTTGTTGTAGGTGAAGTAGTTGATTGTATTGATCACCCTGATTCAGACCATCTACATGTATGCCAAGTTTTAACTGGAGATAAAGAACCACGTCAAATCGTTTGTGGTGCAAGTAATGTTAGAAAAGGAATTAAGGTAATCGTAGCTCTTCCAGGAGCAGTATTACCAGGCGACTTCAAAATTGAATCTGGAGCTATTAGAGGTCAAAAATCTGATGGTATGATTTGTGCCTTATTTGAACTAGGTCTTGAAGAAAAAACAGAAGAAACATATGCTAAAGGTATTGCTGAATTAGATAGTGATGCTACAGTAGGTATGAATGCATTAGAATATCTTGGTTTAGATGATACTGTATATGAATTAGATGTTCATAAACATAAAAATAACGATTGTTACTATCACATTGGCTTCGCTTATGAAGTTGCAACAATCTTAAATAAAAAAGTAACAATTCCTAAATCAACATATAAAGAAAATAAGGATGATGTTAAAAACTATGTATCACTAAAAGTAGATACAGAATTATGTCCATACTATTTAGGTAGAATGGTTAAAAATGTTAAAGTAGGTGAATCACCAAAATGGATGCAAGAAAGACTTATTTCAGCTGGAATGCGTCCTATAAATAACGTTGTTGATATCTCTAACTTCGTAATGTTAGAATTTGGTCAACCTACTCACTTCTTTGATGCTGATAAACTAGGTAAAACAGTTTTAGTTAGAAATGCTAAAGAAAACGAAAAAATTGTTACTCTAGATAATGTTGAAAGAGAGTTAAAAACAAATGATATCGTTATTACAGATGGTACAAAACCAACATGTATAGCTGGTATCATGGGCGGTGAAAATGTTGAAGTTGATGACTCAACTAAAAACATCTTCATCGAAGCTGCTATCTTTGATGCATTCGCTATTAGAAAAACATCTTCTCGTCTAAATCTACAATCTGAAGCTTCAACTAGATATGGTAAAGGTTTAGATTATGAATACACTAACATGGCTATGGATAGATGTTTAGAGTTACTAGAAAAATATGCTGATGGAGAAGTTGTTGGTGGTGAATTAAAACACGATAAAGTAGATAAAACACCAAAAGTAGTAGAATTCCAAACTGAAAAGATTAATAGTATTCTAGGTATTGAAATAAGTACTGAAGATATGGAACATGAATTAGATAGATTAGGTTTTGAATATAAACTTAATAAAGATGTATTCACTGTAACAATACCATTTAGAAGATTAGATATCGAATCAAATGTAGAAGATATCGCTGAAGAAATTGGTAGATTATATGGATACCATAATCTAGTTTGTAGCTTACCAGTAGTACCAACAAGAAGAGGTGTTTATGTTGGTGATGTAGCTATTCGTAAAGCTATTTCAAGAAGACTAAGAAGCTTAGGTATTAATGAAGTAAAAACTTATACATTAGTATCTCCAGCTAAAGCAGCAATGTTTAATTATGATAATAAAGAGTACATAACATTACCAAATCCATTAAGTACTGATAAATCAATTATCAGAACTACAATCTTACCTTCATTATTAGAAACATATAACTATAATAAAGCTCGTAAAGTTCAAGATGTAATGATCTATGAAATAGCTAAAACATATGATGCTAATTATGAAGAAGAATCTAAAGTAGC
>CADBLZ010000063.1 GCA_902795675.1 uncultured Erysipelotrichaceae bacterium | reverse complement strand
TCAACTTCAAAAGGATTAATGACTGATAAAGAAGCTCGTGAAGCTGGTCTAGGAGGAGAAGTACTTGCCTATATTTGGTAAGGAAATGAGTTATGAGTAGAATAGGTAAAAGAGAATTAGTAATACCTCAAGGTGTTACTGTAACTATAGACAATAATACTATAACTGTTAAAGGTCCTAAAGGTGAACTAAGTTATACATTCAGTAACCTTATTAATGTAAAAGAAGTTGAAGGAAAAATAATCGTTGAAAGACCTAACGATCAAAAAACAGTAAAACAATTACATGGTACAACAAATGCATTAATTAACAACATGATGGAAGGTGTATCAAAAGGTTTTGAAAAAGGTCTTGAAATCGTTGGTGTTGGTTACCGTTTCCAAGTTCAAGGAAATAAAATCAATGTTGGCGCTGGATTCTCACATCCAGTAGTTGTAGATGTACCTGCTGGTTTAACAGTAGAACAAGTTAACACTACTGAAATTACAATCAAAGGTATTGATAAACAAAAAGTTGCTCAATTTGCGGCTGAAATTCGTTCTATAAGAGAACCTGAACCATACAAAGGTAAAGGTATCCGTTATAAGGATGAACATGTACGTCGTAAAGAGGGTAAGAAAGCTGCTAAATAATAGGTAAGGAGAGAGAAATATGATAGTTAAAGAATCTAAGAACGTTGTTCGTCAAAGAAGACATACACGTATTCGTGAAAGAATCAGCGGAACTGCTGAATGTCCAAGATTAAGTGTTTTCAGATCTAATACACAAATTTACGCTCAATTAATTGATGACGTTAAAGGTGTAACAGTAGCTAGCTCTTCTTCTGTAGCATTAAAACTTAAAAATGGTGGAAATGCTGAAGGTGCAGCAGCTGTTGGAAAAGATATAGCTGAAAAAGCAAAAAAATTAAAAATCAAAAACGTAGTATTTGATAGAGGTGGTTACCTTTATCATGGACGTGTAGCTGCATTAGCAGACGCTGCACGTGAAAACGGATTAGAGTTCTAGGAGGTAATGGATATGGAAAATACTGAAGTTAAAAATGAAGTAATAGAAGAAACTGTTACTGAAGTAAAAGCTGAAAAAGCTGACAAAAAAGAATCTAAAGCTCCTAGAAAAGATGGTAAAAGAGAATTCAAAAAGTTCAATGATAAAAAGAACTTATTAGAAGACAAAGTTGTTTCAATTGGCCGTGTAACAAAAGTTACAAAAGGTGGACGTCATTTCAGATTCTCTGCAACAGTAGTTGTAGGAAATAGAAAAGGCTTAGTTGGTATCGGAAACGGTAAAGCTAACGAAGTTCCTGAAGCAATTAAAAAAGCAATTCAAGTTGCTAACAAAAATGTAGTAAAAGTTGCTCTTATCGATAATAGAACAATTCCTCATGAAGCTATTGCTCAAGTTGGTCGTGCTAGAGTATTAATTAAACCTGCACCTGAAGGTACTGGAATCAAAGCTGGTGGTTCTGCCAGAGTTATTCTTGAACTTGCTGGTGTTAAAGATGTTATTTCTAAATCATTAGGTTCAAATACTAAAGTTAACGTTGCTAAGGCTACATTAGAAGCATTAGTAATGCAAAAGACTCCTGAACACATTGCTGAATTAAGAGGAAAGAAAGTTGAGGAGTTATAATATGAAATTAGAAAATTTAGTTGCTACTCCAGAATTAAAAGCAAGTAAAAGAGTTGGTCGTGGACCAGGTAGTGGTTTTGGTAAAACTGCTGGCCGTGGTGAAAAAGGTCAAAAAGCTCGTTCTGGTGTAAGTATTAAACCTTGGTTCCAAGGTGGTCAATCTCCTTTATATAGAAGAATACCAAAACGTGGATTCAATAATGCAAGATACAGAATTGAATTTGCAACTATTAATTTAAGTGATTTAAATGAATTCTTCAAAGATGGAGACGTAGTTACTCCTGAAATATTAAAAGAAAGAGGAATAATCAAAAAACAATTAAGTGGGGTTAAGGTATTAGGTAACGGTGAACTTAAGAAAAAATTAACTATTAGAGCTAATAGATTCTCAAGTGCAGCAGTTACAAAAATAGAAAGTGCTGGCGGAAAAGCTGAGGTGATCTAGATGTTTTCTAATCTAAAACAGCTATTTAACCGTTCAAACAAAGATCTAAGAAATAGAATTTATTTTACATTATTTTGTTTATGTGTATTTAGTGCAGGAACTGCTATAACAGTTCCTTGGGCTAGCATGTATACTGAGGAATTAGGTTTCCTAGAAATCTTAAACTTAATGTCAGGTGGAGGTCTTAGAACTTTCTCAATCTTTGCATTAGGTGTTACTCCATACATCACAGCTCAAATCATTACACAATTATTACAAATGGATATCATTCCTTATTTCAAGGAATTAAAAGAAGAAGGTTACACTGGCAAACAAAAAAT
>CADBLZ010000062.1 GCA_902795675.1 uncultured Erysipelotrichaceae bacterium | reverse complement strand
ATGGGTGACTATAATACTTGTTTAGGTTTACTTGATTTATATCAAAATGAAAGTAATGAATCTATCTTTAACTATAAAAGATCTAATGTGTATTCATTATTAGGTAATCATAAAAAGTCATTAGAAATAATGAAGAAAGTAAAGATTGATCGCACTAATGGAATTACGGAACAAGAGCGAAATTACCGTATAGGTTATGAATATTATATGTTAGCTGATTTTGAAAAAGCAGAAGAGTATTTAAGAAAAGCTTTAACTAATAAAAATAAATTATATTGGAACGCTTATTGTTTTTTAGCGCGTATTGAAATGAAACGTAATTATTTAGTTAATGCTATTAATATGTTAAATCAAGTTGTTAAAGCGGATGGCTCAGATGAATCTCGTTTTGCATTAATTGATGCCTATATGAGAAGATGCGATTATGAAAATGCATATAAAGTTGCTCACACTTTTAAGAGTTTTGAAAATAGAGAATATGCTTATGGTAGATTAGCTTATGATAAATCTAATTACAGTAGAGCAAAAGAACATTTTGATAAAGCAATGTCAGCAGACTCAGATAAGGATAATTATAATTTAATTACTTATGCTATTCTTGTTAATTATAGATTAAAGAAATACTTTAAAGCGAGAAAGTTACTTAGAAAGTATTATAACGGTAATGAATCTAAATATAATCCATATAGTATTCAAGATTTAAATCTATTAAGAATAGTAATGAATTATAGAGATGGAAGATTTATTAATGTTGAAGGTTTAACATACTCACAAAAACAAGCTATATCTTATGATGAAGAAGAAGCTATTAAACATGTTCAAAATAATCATGTTGAAAATTCACGTATAAGTTGTTTTAATGATACGGTTAGTGTTAGAGAGTTATTTATATGGCTACATTCAGTACTACCAACATTAACGAAGTTTAGTGATGGTTTCTTAGATAGATATATTTTAGAATATAAGAATATTGGTGAAACAAAAGGTAATTCACAAGATAAGATATGTGTTTTATGTTTACCGGAGACATTTGATATAGTTACTTGTTATCCGTACGAAAATGAGGAAGAAAACTATGAAGTAAAACGTTCTAAGTTTATCCAAAGAGAATCACAAATTGATAAGTTTAATCGTCGATATGGTTTAGTAAGAAAAAAAGAAGAGTAATTCTTCTTTTTTTGTTGACAGAAAATGACTATTAATATATTATTGAATATGAAAATTATTTTCAAATTGAGGTGATTAACATGAGTAGAGTTAATTATAATACTAAACAAAAGGAAAGTTTATTAGAGTATATTAGAACATTAAATAAAGATTTTGATGCTAAAGATATATATGAAGGTATGAATAAAGAAGTTGGTTTAACAACTATATATCGTTATTTAGATTCTTTAGTAGAAGAGAACTTATTAGAAAAAGATACATGTAATAAGAAAGTTAAATACAGATACTTAGAAGAATGTAAGTGCGAGAATCACTTCTATCTAAAGTGTCGTAATTGTAATCGTTTATTTCATATCGATTGTGATTGTTTAAATGAATTATATGAAGAGATAAGAAAAGAACATAACTTTATGATAGATCACCGTAACATTGTATTAAGTGGTTTATGTGGTAAATGTAGTGAGGATTGTTAATATGAAAAAGATTATTAATATTGTTATAGTTTTAGGAATGTGTTTACTTTTATTAAGCGGTTGTAAGAGTAATAAGAGTAACTCTTTAGTTATTGTAACTACTAATTTTGTTGGTTATGACTTTGCTAGAGCAGTTGTTGGTGATGAAGATGTTGAAATAAAGATGTTATTAAAACCAGGAATGGATGCTCACCAATATGAACCAACACCAAAAGATATTAAAAGTATTAATGATGCAGATATCTTTATTTATGTTGGTGGAGAGTCAGAGGAATGGGTTAGTGATATTCTAGAAGACTTAGATAGTGATGAAACTAAAGTTATTAAAATGATGGATAGTGTTAATTTAAAAGAAGAAGTAATTAAAGAGGGAATGGAAGAAGAGGCTGAAGAGGAAGAAGAAACTGAATATGATGAACATGTTTGGACTTCACCTAAAAATGCTATTTTAATTGTTAAAGAAATTGAAGATAAGTTATCATCTATTGATGAAGATAATGAAGAAGCTTATGAAGAAAATGCTGAAAACTATATTAGTAAACTAAACAAGATTGATGAAGAAATAAGAGAAGTAGTAAGTAATAGTAAAAGAAAAGTATTAATCTTTGGCGATAGATTCCCATTAAGATATTTTGTGGATGAATATGGTTTAGATTATTATGCTGCATTCCCTGGTTGTTCATCTGATACAGAAGCTAGTGCTAAGACAATTAGTTTCTTAATTGATAAAGTAAAAAAAGAAAAGGTACCAGCAGTTTTAAAGATCGAATTATCTAGTGGTAAGATTGCTGATACAATTGCTTCAGAAACAGGCGTTAGCGTTAAAACATTCTATGCTGTTCATAATGTTAGTGCAGATGAATTTAAAGATGGCAAAACATATATTGATTATATGAATGAAAATGTTAAAGTATTAAGAGAAGTGTTGAATTAATGGAAAATCTAATTAGTGTTAAAAATTTATATTTAGGTTATGATAATGCCGATGTTATTAAGAATTTAAGTTTTGAGTTTTATGATGGTGAATTCTTATGTATCGTTGGTGCTAATGGTGCAGGTAAGAGTACCCTTATTAAAGGTATTCTAGGTTTTATTAAACCTAGTAAAGGTAAGATAACTTTTAACAACTTAAAACAAAGTAATATTGGTTATATACCACAAGATACAAGTGTTAATAAAATGTTTCCAGCATCAGTACTAGAAATAGTAATGTCAGGAACATTAAATAGAAACGGTTTTGGTTCTTTCTATTCAAGTGAACAAAAAGAAATAGCTGTTAATTCACTTAAGAGATTAAAGATAGAAAGATTAAAAGATAAATCATTTAGTGATCTATCTGGTGGCGAAAGACAAAAAGTTTTAATAGCTAGAGCATTAAGTGCAACAACTAAATTATTAATATTAGATGAACCATCTAATAACTTAGATCAAAAATCTAGATTAGAGTTATATGATATTTTAAGAGATATTAATGAAAAAGATAAGATATCTATTATGATGATTACACATGATTTAGATCATAAGAATTTAGTAGGTAATAATATTCTATCTATCAATGAAGGTCAATACTTCTATGGTAGTACAGAAGAGTATGTAAAGGAGATTCATCATGAGTAATTTAATAGAAATGTTCTCTTATACATTTATGTTTAGAGCTTTAGTTGTAGGATGTTTAATATCTCTATGTGCTTCACTTGTTGGTGCTTCACTAGTATTAAGAGGTAATTCAATGATTGGTGATGGTTTATCACATGTTGCTTTTGCTTCTGTTAGTGTTGCTACTGTTTTAGGTTTTGCACCAATTGAATTTTCAATTCCTATTGTTATTATAGTGTCTTTCTTGATATTAAAGTTTAATGGTAGTGGCAAGTTATCAGGTGACTCAATGATTGCTATTATGTCTGCTTCATCACTTGCTATTGGAACATTCTTAATATCAATTGTAGATGGTGTTAATATTGATTTAAATAGTTATCTATTTGGTAGTATCTTATCATTAGATAAAATGGATGTGATATTTTCTATCATCTTATCAATTGTAATTATTTTATTATATGCAATTACTTATAATAAAATATTTGCTATAACATTTGATGAAAAGTTTGCTAAATCAATTGGTATTAATGTTGATTTATATAATATGATATTTGCTATGCTTTGTTCTGTTATAGTTGTATTAGGTATGAGATTAGTTGGTTCATTATTAATAAGTTCATTAATAATATTTCCAACATTATCATCTATTCAATTATGTAAGAAATTTAAAAGTGTAATTATTGTATCAGTATTAATTTCATTAATTGCTTTCGTAAGTGGACTTATATTATCTTATAATATTTCTAGTCCAACTGGAGCAACAATTGTTATTATTAATTTAGGTATTTTTATCTTAAGTTATATATTTGGTAAGTTAAAGAAGAATGATTAGTAATCATTCTTTTTTTTATTTAAATGAATTAGTTAAAATGTTATAATAATTTAAAGTATGGTGGTTCTATGAAAAACGCAAAATATATTATTGCTATCATTATTCTTCTTGGTATTTTATTTACTATGTTCTTATTATATGATTCTAAAAAGAATGATCCAGTAGAGAAGAATAAAACACAAGAAGTTGAGAATAAAGAAGAAAAGAAACCAGAAGAGAAGAAAGAAGTTCCTAAGAAAGCTATTTTCTTTGGTGACTCAATTACATATGGTTTTTTAACTAGAGGTTATAGTTATGCTAACTATATTGGTGATAACTATGGTTTTCAAATAACTAATGCTGGTGTTAGTGATTATCGTTTAGCTTATAGTGATCCTAATAAATGGTTAGTTGATGAAGTAACTAATCATTATAATGATAATATAGAATATGCTTATGTCATTTTAGAAGGTGGTATTAATGACCGTTTATATAATACACCTATTGGTGAAATGACAGATTCATTTGATGCCAGTACTTTTAATAAGAATACTGTGATTGGTGGATTAGAGTTATATTTAAATGCTGTTAAAACTAAATGGCCTGAAGCTAAGATAGGTTATATTATTACATATTACACACCTGTTTATACTGAAAGAGGTATTAAGTGGAGTGTAGAAGATTATAAAGAATATAATGATGCTATTAAGAAAGTATTAGATAAATGGAGTATTAAGTATTTTGATTTATCTACTGATGAAATGAGTTCTAAATTAGATATTTATAATACAACTTATTTACCTGATCACTTACATCCTAATAAAGCTGGTTATGATTTAATTAGTCCGTTGATTTATGAATTTATGTTAACAATATAAGGAGGGGAAATATGAAGAAGAAATTAATTATAGGTATTTCAATATTTATATTATTTCTAATTATATGTATCTTTGTAACTCCTTTTATTATTAATTTTAAATTAGTTGGTGATGATGAGGTTACTATTAATGCTAATCATAAATATTACGATAGTGGTTATAAAGCTACATTATTTGGAAAAGAGTATAAGAATGTTAAAGTAACTGATAATATTGATAATCTAAAATTAGGAGACTACGAAGTAAAGTATACAGTTAGATTCTTGTTTGGTTTTAGAACTTTAAAAAGAACAATTCATGTTGTTGATGAAGAAAGTCCTACTATTAGTTTAGATGGTAGTGAAACAATCTTTATAGGTAAGAGTCAATCTTATGAAGAACCTGGTTTTAAAGCTGAAGATAATCTAGATGGTGATATTACAGATAAAGTAGAAGTTGAAAATAAGATAGATGTTAATACTGTTGGTGAATATGTTATAACTTATAAAGTTAAAGATAGTTCTGGTAATGAAACATCTGTAACAAGAAATGTTCAAGTACAAAATAATGACTTCTTAAATAGTTCAATAGCAGAATTTAATCTAACAGGTTTTTATTCTAAAGTTACTTTAGTACCTCAAGAACAAGAATATGATTATTTTAAAGATGTAGTTATTCTAGGTGATAGTAATATTAGAAGACTTTCTAATGTTATTTCTAAGAATCAAATATGGGGACATGATAATTTATATATTAAAGAAATAAATCATTCAACATTTGAATTCCAGGATAATAATCAAACTGTTACATTTGAACAAGCTATGAATGCTCGTAAACCTAAATACTTAATTATTACTCCTGGTATTCAAGCCGGTTTATATATGCCGATAAATACTTATAAAGAAGAGTTACAATTATTTATTAATAATATGAGAAATAAATACCCTGATACTAAGTTTTATTTCTTATCTATATTACCTATTAATACAGGTACTATTCCTAGATGGGAACAAAAAGATATTAATATTAGAAACTATTATTTAGCTGAAATATGTAATCAAAATAATGTACCTTTTATTAACTTTGCTGATGTTGTAAAAGATAGTGAAGGTTATGCAGCTGAAGAATATTTCAATTGTAGTGCAGAATTAGATTGTGGGTTCCATTTAAATCAAGTAGGTCGTGAAAAACTAATTGATTATATAAAACATTTAGATTTAGAGAAGGAGATTTAATATGAAAAAAGTTTTAATATTATTTGTTTTATTATTTTTAGTTACTGGATGCGGTAAAGAAAGTGTTACTAATTTAGATTTAAAGAAAGCTTCTGAAGAAGTAGCTTCTATCTATACTAATATGGAAGATATGGATAAGGATGAATTAAAAGCTATTTATGGTTTAGATGTTTCTTTATTAGATGAATATGAAATTAAGAGTAGTAGTTTATCTAATGGTTACTTCTATGCTATTTTAAAAGTAGATGATAAGAATACTAAGGAAGTAAAGAAACAAATGGATAATCTATTTAAAGTATTAGAAAATCAAAGTGATTTATATTCACCTGAAGCTGTTAAATTAATTAAGAATAGATTAGAAACTAGTATTGGTAATTATTTAATTTATATTGTTAGTGAAGACAATGATGCTATGTATGATGTAATAAAAGGATATGTTGAATAATGGCTTTTAATAGTCTATTATTTATATTCTTTTTTTTACCAATATTTTTATTATTATTTTATGTAGTACCAAAGAAATGTAAGATATATGTCCTATTATTATTTAGTATTATATTTTATTATTTTAGTGGTTTATTTAATTTAATAATATTACTAGCTGTTACGTTATTTAATTATTTATATAGTTTTGTTATTAATAAATATCGTAATAAATTTGTTTTAATAATTAATTTATTAATTAACTTAGTAGTTTTAGGTTTATTTAAATATAATACTAATTTAGTATTACCTTTAGGTATTAGTTTTTATACTTTTAATAATATAAGTTATATAGTTGATCTATATAATAAGAAGTGTTCTATTATAAAGAATATCTTTTATTATTTTACTTCTTCTATGTTATTTACACATGTAACAATGGGTCCAATAAGTAAGTATAGTGATTTATATGAGAATCTAAAAGATTTCGATTATAAAGATGAAGATATTTATAGTGGATTTAGAAGATTCTTAAGTGGTTTAATTAAGAAGGTATTAGTAGCGGATAATTTAGGCTTATTAGTTAGTAATCTAGGTGCTATTAGTGATAAAAGTAGTTTAGTATGTTTATTATACTTAGTATCTTTTGCCTTACAATTATATATTGATTTTGCTAGTTATTCTGATATGGCTATTGGTTTAGGTAAGATGATAGGTCTTAAGTATAAAGAGAACTTTGATTACCCATATATCGCTAAATCAATAACTGATTATTGGCGTAGATGGCACATTAGTTTAAGTACTTTCTTTAGAGATTATGTATATATTCCTTTAGGTGGTAATCGAGTAGGAGTATTTAGACATATTATTAATTTACTTATTGTATGGTGTTTAACAGGTATATGGCATGGTAGAACTATTAACTTTATGTTATGGGGTTTATATTATGGAATTATATTAATTATAGAGAAGTATGTTTTAAAAGATAAGTTAAGTAAGTTACCTAACTTCTTACAACATATCTATACAGTAGTAATCTTCTTATTTGGTTATATTTTCTTTAGTATTAGTGACTTTAATGAAATGGGTCATTTTATTAGAAGTTTATTTACTAATCATTATCTAGATAGTAATTTTGTATTCTATTTAAAAGAGAATATTTTATTACTAGTAGTGGGAATTATATTATGTTTTAAATTACCTGATAAGATGAAAAAGTTATTAGATAATAAATATGTATCTATTCTATCTGTTATTTGTTATATAGGTTTATTTATATTAGTTATTAGTTATATTCTAGGTGGATCATTTAGTCCATTCTTATATACTAATTTTTAGGTGATATTATGAGAAGAGATAAGTATATATTTATAGTAATATTATTTATAGTAATAATATTTGATATTATGTTTATAACTAGTAAGAAAGAAAAGTACTCAGATATTGAAAATAGATATTTAAGTGAATTTAAAATAGATAATATAACAGAATACTTAGGAGATCATTTCCCTTATAGAGTAGATTTTATTAAGATTAAGAATAGATTTTCATATTTAGTAGGTAAGAGATATATAAATGGTATTTATATAGGTAAAGATAATTATTTAGTACCAGAAGTAGAGAAGATAGATGATGATAAGAAGAACTTAATGATTAAGAGAGTTAATGAATTTAGTTCTAATAATGCAGTTGATGTAATGATAGTACCAGATTCAATTCTTATTAATAAAGATAAATTAAGTTTAACAATTGGTAACAATGAAGAAGATGAAATAAATGATTTATATAAGTCATTTAAGAATAGTAATAATATAAATGTTATTAATAGTTTAAAAGATAGTAATCTTAAAGATGATAATATGTATTATCATACTGATCATCACTGGACTTCATATGGAGCTTATGTTGGATATAAGGAATATATGAAGAGTAAAGGTTATGAGTATCAAGATCTAGATTATTTTAAACTAGAAGAATTAAGTAATAATTTTAAAGGTACTAGTTTAAATAAAGTTATTGGTTTAGGTTTAGAAGATAGAATATATGCACCAAGTATTTATAATAATTTAAGTGTATATTATGTTTTAGAAGATAAGATAACTAATAGTTTATATAATTTAGATTATTTAAAAGAACGTAATCAATATGCATTATTCTTAGATAATAATCATGCATTAATAGAAATAACTAATAATGATTCTGTTAGTGATAAAGAGATTCTTATATTAAAGAATAGTTATGCTAATTCTTTTATTCCTTTTATTGTTAACGAATATAAGAAGACATATGTTATTGATTTAAGATACTATAATAAAAAAGTAAGTGATTATTTAGTAGATAAAAATGTTGATGATATTTTAGTATTATATAATTTAAATAATTTATATAGTGATACATCACTTATTAAATTAAAATAAAAAAGGAAGATTAATTTAATCTTCCTTTTATTATTTCTATACCTAGTCTAGAACATAATTCTTTAGCACTAGCTTCTGGGTATAAACCTTTTTCAGTTGCTAAACCAATTTCTTGGAATTCTTTAGCACGATTATATTGAGAGATTGTACAACCTTGAACGATGTGATTGTGTAATCTATCTTTACCGATTTGTTCAATACTTTCCATTTCTAGATTAAAACCATAGTTATATATTCCTTCGGCATATTTGTTATTAAATACGATTGGTCCTTTATTCTCCATATCTATTCCCCCTAATTAATTTATATATATCTTGATTATGTATTCTTGAATCTAATGCTTCAAGTGCAATTTTATCACTTTCTAGTTCATCATTTTCAAAAGTGAAGATTGTTGATACTCTGTCATATAAATATTTATCGTAGAAATTAAAATATTTATCATATTCAGCTTCTAAGTAAGCTAAAGCGAATTTACGATTAGCTCTTTCTAGTTTTGCTTGTTCACCAATGAATTCGTCATATTGATCGGGATCAATAATAACTAAACCATTAGATGTTGTTAAAATGTTACCAGCATTAGTATCACACATTATTAAACCCAGAGAAGACATTTCTTTAGCTACTTCTAGTAAGTCTTTAAAACATTTAAGAGTGTATAAGTAGTCTTGTTTCATAATGTTTATTCTAGCTTCTGTTATTTTAGCTGATGTATAACCTGCTAGATCCTGTTTGGTTTGAATTTCTTGAACACCTTTTTGAGGTATCATCTTTAGTAGATGAATGAAATTCTTATGTCTTAGTGTACTAAGTTTTTTAAATACTTCAGGTGATATTTTATATGAATCTATGTAATCCCATGAATGGTAGATTTTTAAATACTCATCTTGTGATTCGTATACACTTGAAGAAACACCATCTTTTTTAAATGGTAAACGACGATATGTTTTGTCGTCGAAATTGTAAGTTAGCATAAAATCACCTTTCGTATATATAATTCTAGCACAGGAACTATATTTTATAAAATTTTGCTCTATTTGTAAACGTTAACATTTGAAATGTAAAGCAAATAAAAAATACTTTATTTTTTGTGTAAAGAGTGTTATAATGAAGCCATAAAAATGGCGCGCAGGTATCTACATAAGTGATTGTAAAGGGCGATGTTAATGAAAGTTAGAGTTGTTAAGGGAACTAATAAGAAGGGGTGCTCAGTTACTGAAATTACTTCTAATAAAGGAAATAAGATCATTATTGATTACGGTAAATGTGTAAATGATGGTATTAAAGATGCTACTCCAGATATTGATTGGAATAATACTTTAGGTGTCTTTATTACACATAATCATGATGATCATATTGGTTTTATTAATGATGTTCCTAAAGACGTTCCTGTATATGTAGAAAGAGAAGCACTAGGTGTTTATAAAATTATTGCAGATTTTTATGAACAAGGTATTGCAAGAAAAGTAACTTTATTTGAACCTGGCGATATTATTACTTTAGATGATTTTAAAATTGTAACTTATCAAGTTGATCATTCAGCTTATAATTCTTGTATGTTCTTAGTAGAAGTAGATGGTAAGAGAGTACTTCATATGTCTGACTTTAGAGAACATGGTAGACAAGGTTATTTAGTTAAGAAAGCAATTGAAGATATTAAAGAAGTTGATGTTCTTTGTATGGAAGGTGCAACTATTACACGACCTAATAATGATAAGAAAAAAGAAGAAGATCAATTACAATATGAATTATATAAGATAATGAGAAGATATAGACAAGTATTTGTTGTTACATCTTCCTCCAATATAGATCGACTTATTACAACATATAAAGCTAGTTATAGAGCAGATCATATCTTTATAGAAGATCCTACAATAGCTAGTATAGGAGATTATTTAGATAAGTTAGGTAAGGTAGTACCTAATCCTAATCCTAAGAATGAAAATGATTTTAGAGATGTATATACTTTTATACCTAAATATTTAAAGGAAAAAGAAGGTACATCATATAAGAAATATATTAATAATTTTAGTGATAGAGATGCACATGCTTTAATGCCTTTTAGTAAATATGTTTTCTTAATTAAACCAGAAATGTTTAATGAAATAAAAAAACTATATATTGATAAAGGTTATGTTAAAGATGCTTGTTTAATCTACTCTATGTGGGATGGATATTTAGATCGTCCAGAAATGAGAATTTTTATTGAAAATATGAAAGCTGCTGGTATTAAAGTTTATTACAAACATACTTCTGGTCATAATGATGAAGAAGCAAGAGAGTTTGTAACTACTACTTTAAAATATAAATATCTTAAACATATACATACAGAGGATAATGATAAATATATTAACTATCCAGAATTAAATTTAACAGATTTAGAAATATAAAAGATTAGTTATTACTAATCTTTTTTAAGGAGGATTATATGGTTATTAATTATGTAACAGGTAATGAAGGTAAAATAAAATTAGCTAATATGATATTTAAAGATTTAGATGTAGAAATAGTAGCTAAGAAAATAGAAACACCTGAAATACAAAGCATTGATTGTGAAGAAGTATCAAAGTATTCAGCTAAATATGCAGCTGAAGAGTTACAAATGCCAGTAATGAAGAACGACTCTGGTTTATGCTTTCCAGCGTTAAAAGACTTTCCAGGAGCACTTGCTAAATACTGTGAAGATACTATTGGTCCAGATGGTTTTTTAAAACTTCTTGAAGGTAAAGATAAGAGTTGTTATTGGGTAGAAGTTATTAGTTATTGTGAACCTGGTGGTGAACCAATATCATTTACTTCTATTTCTAGAGGTACTGTATCAGATACAGTAAGAGAAGGTTATAGAGGATATGGATATGATAAGATATTCATTCCTGAAGGAGATACTAGAACATTCTCCGAAATGAGTGAAGAAGAACAGTATAAATTCTTTGATGATGAAGCTTATATTAAGTTATATAACTATTTAAAAAAGAACTAAATATTAGTTCTTTTTATTATGTTATAATTTAGTTGGTGATAAGATGAAATCTATTTTATTATTACATGGTTGGAATGATATTAACTATACATCACAAACTGATAAAAAAGATGCATGGTGGAATAGAGAAAAGTTTGTTAATGAATTAAGTAAGAATTATAAAGTTTATAAACTAAACTTTCCTGGTTTTTGTCATGAACCTGAACCCAAAGAGAAGGAATGGAACTTAGATAACTTTGCTTCATATGTTAATGATTATATAGTTAATAACAATTTAAAAATAGATTATGTATTAGGTTACTCATTTGGGGGAGCAGTAGCAATTAAATATAATTTATTATTTAATAATAAACAAAAGTTAATTCTTGTATCACCAGCAATAACAAGAAATGCAGATAGATCTAAAAAGATGATTAAAACACCAAGATTTTTAAAATCAATTAGAAATTTTATTAGAGATTTATATTTAAAATATATTGTTAAGAATGAATATATGATTCATGGTACCAAGTTTTTAAATAGAACTTATCAAAATATTGTAAGAGTTAGTTTAATAGATGAACTAACTAAGATAGATAGTAAAGATATTAATATTATATATGGAAGTAAAGATAAGATGGTTAATCCATTATATGTTTATAATAGTTTAAGTGATGAATATAAGAAGAAAGTTTTCTTTATTAAGGATGGATCACATGATATTGCTAATACTAATACAGAAGAATTAGTAAAGATTATAAATGGTGTTAAGTAAAAGAACTAGCGATAGTTCTTTTTATTATTTAGGTGATATAATGTTTATAGTAGAATGGTTTGATTGTAATGAAAAAGAAGAAAAGTTTACTATTAATCGTTGTTATTTTATTACTTGTATTTTTTATTGGTGATTTTTCTAAAAATGATAGTTATTCAGTTAAGAAGGAAGAAGAGCATGTTCAAGAGAATGTTAATAATGAAACAAGTGTTAAAGAAATAGAAAGTGATAACAATATAGTTATTACACTTGATTCGATTCCAGAATATAACGGAACACCTTCAGTAGCTATAAATAATAATAAACCTTTTTTTAATCCTGAAGATTTAGTAACAAGTTCATATGAAAAGTATCTACCATTAGATAGTTTAGGAAGAGCAACTGGTGCTAT
>CADBLZ010000061.1 GCA_902795675.1 uncultured Erysipelotrichaceae bacterium | reverse complement strand
TGTTCTAAAGATGCTAAAAACATCATTCGTAAAGAAGTAACAAAAGAAGAAGCATTAGAACAATTTAAAAATGATGAATACAAATTAGATTTAATTAATAACATGGAAGATGGTAGTGTAATAACTACTTATACTCAAGGTGATTATACAGATCTATGCCGTGGACCACATATGAGTAATACTAAAGAAGTAAAATACTTCAAACTTATTAAATATAGTGGTGCTTATTGGAAAGGTGATAAGAATAACAAAGTTCTTCAAAGAATCTATGGTGTATGTTTCCCATCTGAAGAAGAACTAAATGCTTACATCAAAGAAATGGAAGAAGCTAAAGAAAGAGATCATCGTAAAATAGGTAAAGATTTAGGTATCTTTATGATGAGTGAACTAGTAGGTCGTGGTTTACCAATGTACTTACCAAATGGTTTCCTATTATGGAATCAATTTGAAACTTATATTCGTAACAAAGAACTAGCTAGAGATTACTTACATGTTCAAACTCCACCATTAGGTAATGTTAACCTTTATAAAACATCTGGTCACTTAGCACATTATAAAGATGCTATGTTCCCAATCATGCAAGTAGAAGATGAAGAATATGTTCTACGTCCAATGAACTGTCCTCATCACATGGTTATCTATGGTTCAGAAATCCATTCATATAAAGATCTACCTATAAGAATTGCTGAAATAGCTCGTGACTGTCGTTACGAAACAGCTGGTTCATTAAAAGGTATCGAAAGAGTTAGAACATTCTGTCAAAACGATTCACACATCTTCTGTCGTCCAGATCAAATTGAACAAGAATTCAAAGGTGTTGTTGACTTAATTCTAGAATGTTACAAAGAATTAGGTTTAGATAACTTCAGATTTGAATTATCTCTAAGAGATCCTGAAGATAAAGTTAAATACTATGATGATGATGAAATGTGGAATAATGCTGAAAACAAATTAAGAGATGTACTTAATGATTTAGGTATTGATTATGTTGAAAAAATAGGTGAAGCTGCCTTCTATGGCCCTAAACTAGACGTTCAACTAAAACCAGCAGTAGGTAATGAATTCACATTATCAACTTGTCAATTAGACTTCTGTTTACCAATGCGTTTCGACTTAAGTTACATTGATCAAGATGGTTCAAAGAAAACTCCAGTAGTTATTCACCGTGCTGTCTTCGGCTCAATCGACCGTTTCATTGCAACTTATCTAGAAGAAACAAGAGGTTACTTACCAGTTTGGTGTGCACCTAAACAAATCGAGGTTATTCCAGTATCTAGTGAATATCATTTAGATTACTCTAAAGAAGTATATGAAGCATTAAAGAAAGAAGGCTTCAGAGTTAAACTAGATGATCGTAATGAAAAACTAGGATACAAATTAAGAGAACACGTAATGCAAAAAATACCTTACATGTTAATCTTAGGTCAAAAAGAAGTAGATAATAAAGAAGTATCATTTAGAAGAGCAGGTAGTGAAGAAACTATTACAATGTCTCTAGATGAATTCATCAAACTAGTTCATGAAGATATAACTTCAATGAAGAGATACGATAAATAATAAAAAAGGAATAAGTTAAATTCTTATTCCTTTTCTTGTGTCTTTATCTAAAGCTTCAATCTCATCTAAGAAACCTCTAGCATCAGGTACTGTTTCAACAGTACTATCTACAAGTTGTTCAATTAACTTCTTATTTAATTGAATCTTTTCTAACTTTCTTCTTAAATAATCTAAATCATAATCATCAATCTCTTCAACATCAATATCAAATAGTATTTGTTTAACTAAATTCATATATGACCTAACTGATTCATGATAGTATTCTAAATTTTCTCTTTCTGTATAAACAGCACTCTTACCATCAACATCAATAATAACTGGGTGAGGGTGTAACGATATATTTACTAATACATTAGCTTCTCTAAACTTAGTAACAGGTTTAACAGCTAAATCAATATGGTAAATATAATTTTTATATAACTCATCCAATTCATCTAATAATTCTCTTAGAACTCTCATCTTTTCCTTAAAAGATAACATAGCTACATTATGAATAGGTATTGTGTGTTTGTGTTCCTTAATAACAACACCTCTAAATCTACCATCTATATAAATACAAGCTGTTGGAAGACTAGTTAATCTAACTTGTGTTTGCTTTTGAATAGCTTTACTAATAGCATCTTCAGCTCTTAGCTTAACATTATCTTCATCATAATAGTTAGCTCCTTGATAACCAATATGATAACTTCTTTTTTTAAAGAAAGC
>CADBLZ010000060.1 GCA_902795675.1 uncultured Erysipelotrichaceae bacterium | reverse complement strand
TATAATCTAAAATATTATAGATAGGCATGCCAGCTGTATTAGATGGTTCTTTATCATCTGTTTTTTTAGCTAGAGGACCTATTTTGTAAGCGTAGGGTATATGTCTTGCTTTTTTATGTTCTTTTTTTAGTTCGTCTAATACTAAATCAGCTTCTTCTTTAGTTTCGACCTCATATAAGTAACTTATAAATTTAGATTTTTTTATTAAAATTTCGGTTTTATTTATCAGTTTCATATTAATCACTTCAAACATATTATATCATAAGTTTTTTATGTTATTTTGGATTTGTTATGCTATAATTAATAATAGGTGATACTAAGTGTTTAATATAGTATTTATTTGCTATGGTAATATTTGTCGTAGTCCAATGGCAGAGATGATATTTAAAGATATTATGTACAAGAATAGCAAGAGATATTTATTTAACATTGAATCACGTTCTACAAGTATGGAAGAGATAGGAAATCCTATATATCCTCCAGCAATTGAATCTCTTAAAATGCATGGTGTTACGATTGAGAAACACTTTGCTACTCAATTTAAGAAGGATGACTATGATAAGTTTGATTATATTATAGTTATGGAAGAAAGAAATAGACGTGATGTCCTTAGTATTATAGGTGAAGATAAGTTAAACAAGATTCACTTAATGAAAGAACATAGTGAATCAAAGAATGACATCCCTGATCCCTGGTATACTGGAGACTTTGAAAGTGCTTTTAAAGATATCCAAGAAGGATGTACAGATTGGTTTAACTATTTAGTGAATAAGGAGGCGGATAATGAAGTTTAAAGAGAAATTATCTCTTGTTCCACATAAGCCTGGATCTTATCAAATGAAAGATAAGAATGGTACGATTATTTATGTTGGTAAAGCAAAAGATTTACATAACAGAGTATCTTCTTATTTTAATAGGGAACATACTGGTAAGACTAAGAAGATGGTTGAACAAGTTGATGATTTTCAATATATAGTTGCTTCTTCAGAAACGGAAGCCTTCCTAATTGAAATTAATTTAATAAAAGAATTCAAACCCAAGTATAATATTATGCTTATGGATGATAAGAGTTATCCTTATATTGAATATATTAGTAAACCTTATCCAAGACTTAAGGTATCTAGATATTTAAATATAAAGAAAACAGATGATCGTAAGCTGTTTGGACCTTATCCTAATGCGTATGCAGCTAGAAGGATAGTTAATTTAATTAATCGACTTTATCCTTTGAAGAAATGCGAAGGGATGCCTAAGGAAGTATGTTTGTACTACCATATTGGTGAATGCTTAGGATATTGTGAAAAGAAGAACATTGATTTAGATAAAGTTAATGAAATGGAAAATGAAATATTATCTTTTTTAAGAGGTAATGATAAGATTATCAAAGATAAGGTTATGAATAAGATTAATACTTATTCAGAAAACTTAAACTTTGAGATGGCCATGGAGTTAAAACAAGAATTAGATTATATAAATGTTATTACAGAGAAACAAAAGATTGAATTACATGATTTAGTAGATCGTGATGTAATTAATTATTATGTTGATAATGGATTTATTTCAATTGAAATTATTATGATTCGTCATGGTAAGTTATTAAATCATTATAATAAGATTTATCCAATTGATACTGATATTGAAGATGAGATGGAATCATTTATTGTTTATTTCTATGGTAAGAATGAAATACCTCGAGAAATATTAATTCCAGAAAGTTTAAATAGTGAAAATCTAAGTAAGATATTAGAAACAACTGTTTTAATTCCACAAAAAGGTTTAAAGAAAGATTTAATTAAGATGGCTTATGATAACGCTAAGTTAAACCTTAATAATAAGTTTGAAGAGATTAATAAAGATGAAGAAAGAACAACTAAAGCTAATGATGAATTAAAAGAGGTTTTACATATGGATATACTAGATCGTATAGATATATTTGATAACTCAAATTTATTTGGAGATTTTAGTGTATCTGGAATGGTTGTTTTTAAAGATGGTAAACCTGCTAAATCAGAATATCGTAAATATAAAGTATCTTTTGAAAAGAATGATGACTATAATACGATGAGAGAAATTATATATCGCAGGTATCAACGAGCTATGGTTGATAATACCGAAATACCTGATTTAATTATTGTCGATGGTGGTGAGAATCAAATTAAAGCTGCTTATGATTCTTTAAATCTATTACATTTAGATATACGAGTTGTTGGTTTAAAGAAAAATGATCATCACAGAACAAATGATTTGATAGATAGTGATTTAAGTGTGATAGAATTAAATAAGAATAGTAATCTATTTCATTATTTAACTAGAATGCAAGATGAGGTTCATAGATTTACTATTAATTATCATCGTACACTTCGTAGTAAAGGTAGCATTAGTAGTGTTTTAGACAATATTGAAGGTATTGGTGAATCTAGAAAAAAAGAACTAATTAAAAAGTTTGGTAGTGTTAAAAAGATGGAAGAAGCAAGTGTAAGTGAACTTCAAAGTATTCTGCCAGAAAATGTAGCTATAAGATTACATGAGTATTTGACATTAAAGATGAAAAATAAGAAAAGTGGTGTTTAAGTGTGAAATTAACGTATAAGTTTAAAAATAGTGAAGCTGAAATTGGATCTATTGATAAGAAAGAATACTTAGATCCAGAAAAGGTTTATATTTATTTAAAAAATGGTGATAGGATTAAATTAGAAGATGGCGATAAAGTTAAAGAAAATGAACTAGTAAGAGTTTCTTATAATAATAGAAAGACTTATAGTCCAATATCTGGTACTTGCCATGTTACAGATAATTGTGTTGAGATAACTAATGATCATAAGAAAAATGAAACAAAAGAAAAAGAATCTTTAAAATCATTTGATGATATCGATCGTAATAAATTTATGAAGTTATTACACGATGTAGGAGATTCTGTTAATAATCATGAGTTAGCTGATTACTTTGAAGATAATTATAAACTTATCTTAGTTAATGGTTGCGATATTGAACCTTATCAATTTAATATTCGTGCAATTATCAAAGATCATGCTGAAGAAATATGTGAAACAGTCGGTTTAATATCTAAGATATTTAATGTAGATGTTGATTTTGTTTTAACTAGTAGTGATCCTAATCTTAAGAAAGTAAGTAGTGAAGCTGATAGATATAATGGAGTTAAAGTTACTTCACTAAATGAAGGATTCCCATATACATTAGATTCATTATTAAAAGATAAGTTATATCCTCAATATAGTGATAAGGATGTTTTAATTCTAGATCCATTAGATATTTATAAGATTTATAAGGCTTTAAAATATCAATTACCAGTAACAGAAAGATATGTTACAGTTAGTTATGCTGATAAAGATAGAGTATATGTTGTTAAAACTAAATATGGTGTTAGTTTAAAAGAAATATTAAGTGATATTTTACCTGATGATCCTTCTAACCATTATATTTATTTAAATAACTTCATGAGAAAGACTATTTGTACTAATTTAGATTTAATGGTAGTTGCTGACCAAGTAAGAGCTGTCTTTATTGTAGATAATAAAGGAATTGATCCAATAGATTGTATTAAGTGTGGTAAATGTGTTCAAATATGTCCAATAGATATTAATCCAATGGCTTCACCGTTAAGTGGCGATTGTATTAGATGTGGATTATGTAATTTCGTTTGTCCAAGTAATATAAATCTATTAGAAGAGAATAAGAAGGAGCATGTTTAGTAATGAAAAAAGACTTTTTTAGTAATAATAAAATATTATTTAAAATTAATTTACTTTATTTAATAGCTCTTATACCTATAATTATATTCTCTTATTTAAAGAATGGTTTAGCTGTATATCAAGCTCATAAGATTTCATTCTTTGGATCTTTACAATATTTATGTATTCCTATTCTTATCGTAATACTAGTTTATTGTTTAGAAATATTATGGTTTGTATATATTAAGAAAGATAAAGACTTTGATGATGTTATAAATTCATCAGTACCATTAATATGTTGTTTATGTTATTTAGTAAGTGGTCCTAGAGATTCACTATTTATAACTGTTCCACTTATTGTTGTAACAATGTTTATTACTAAGTTTTTAAAGAAAGTTAGTATTAACCAAGTAGCATTATTTAATGTTGTATTATATGGTATTCTTTATGCTTTAGGACTTGCTAATAATGCTAATTTCTTAGAAGCTAGTCAAGCTACTAATTATTCTTTAATGCAATCATTTATTGGTTATGGAGTAGGAGCTATCGGTGTAACATCTGGTTTACTTGGTATTATTGGTTATATTATTCTATTATTTAACCCATATTATAAAAAGAGTATTCCACTTTACTGTATTATTTTCTACTTTGTTATAGCTGGTACAATGGCTGTATTTAAAGCTGATGTAACTATTACAGATGTTTTAGTAGGTATGTTCAATAATGGTATTATCTTTGCGTCTGTCTTCGTAGCTGCTTTATCTATCTACTCACCAATGATGAGTTCAGGTAAGCTAGCTTACGGAATGTTATTTGGTTTAATAGCAGGTATTTTAGTAGCAATTGGTTTAGGTGGAGTATCTCCATACATTGCTATCTTATTTGCAAGTATTGTAACACCACTACTTGATCGAATTAAATAGATTAAATACTTAGAAAAGGTTTACTTTTCTAAGTATTTTTTTTATAATCAAATAGCGAAGAAGAGGATTATATGAATATAAATGAATTTGATTATGAATTACCTAAAGAATTAATTGCTCAAACACCTCTAGAAAAAAGAGATGATAGTAGACTTTTAATAATGGATAAGAAGACAGGAGAACTTAAACATGAAGTTTTCTATAATGTTATTAATTATCTACAAAAAGGTGATGTCTTAGTACTTAATGATACTAAAGTAATACCTGCTCGTATTATAGGTGTTAAAGAAGAAACAGGAGCAGTTATTGAAATACTACTTTTAAAAGAATTAGGTGAAGATAAATGGGAAGTTTTATCTAAACCACAAAAGAGACTTAAACCTGGCACTATTGTATCTTTTGGTAATGGTGAATTAAAGTGTGAAGTAATTGAAAAATTTGAAGATGGTATTTGTCATATTAAATTAATATATGATGGTATTTTAATGGAAATACTTGATAAGTTAGGTACAATGCCTTTACCACCTTATATTCATGAAAAACTAGAAAATCCATCCATGTATCAAACTGTTTATGCTAAGAATTTAGGTAGTGCTGCTGCACCAACTGCTGGTCTTCATTTTACAGAAGAATTACTTGATGATATTAGAAAAAAAGGTGTTATTACAACATTTGTTACATTACATGTTGGTTTAGGTACTTTTAGACCTGTAGAAGAAGAAAATATCTTAGATCATAAAATGCATACTGAATTCTATCAAATGTCTAAGGAAACGGCTGATATTCTAAATAAAGCAAAAGAAGAAGGAAGAAGAATTATAGCTGTAGGTACAACTAGTACAAGAACTTTAGAAGCGATTATGTCTACTTATGGAACTTTTAAAGAATGTTCTGGTAATACAGATATCTTTATCTATCCTGGATATACTTTTAAAGGAATAGATGCTTTAATTACTAATTTCCACTTACCTAAGAGCACACTTGTAATGCTTGTATCTGCTTTAGGTGGTAGAGAAAACATTCTTAACGCTTATAAAGAAGCTGTTAATGAGAAGTATCGTTTCTTTAGTTTTGGTGATGCGATGTTCATTACAAATGATATAAATGAAAAATAATTTAATTTAAAAATAAGAGTTATTTTTGATAAAAATAATAATTTAATATATAATGTATTTGTTAATTAAGAAGAGTGATTCTTAATTTATGGGGGAAAAATAAAATGAGTTATAATAATAGAACTACTTTAACAGCAGAAGAAAGAGAACAAGAATTAGAGTTAACTAGAAGAAGAGTGGTAGATGATTTATATGCTACTGAAGCTGAACTAGATGAACTTTTAAAAGATGAAGTTGTTAAAACATATTTAAAACTTAAAGAGGATTATCGTGTTAATAGATTTAATAATTTAAGTGCAAAGAAAAGAATCTTAGATGGTGAATTACAAACTTTAGATAGTTTTATCTTACCTAACAAAGATCCTAGATCAAAATAAAAAAGAGTTATACAACTCTTTTTTTTGTTTTATTAGCAGTTTTCTTAATTATCTTCTTGATTGAATCAAGAGTGATTATTTCACCAGTATTAGTTTTAAGCATGAATTCTTCTGGTGTCATTTTTTGGTATTCTTTTAATTCTGGATGATATAAGTAGATTGATTTAACACTTGTTCTTTCACCTGTTTCAAATAAAACGAATGCAGGAAAGTAGATTTTATTTTTATGTTCTTTTTTATAACAAGTTATTTCTTCAACACGATCCATGTTTTTGAAACTTAGTAATCTTCTAACATATAAGTTATGGAAGAAATATCTTTCTTGTTCACCAATTTCACTATCACTTGGTTCGATATTATAAAGGATGAATTCTAACTTTTCTTCTAAATCATTTAGAAAAGCAATATCTTGATTCATCATTTCGTAGTAATCATCATTATAGTACTCATCTTTTAAGTAACCGATACGTTCATCTATTTCTTTTAGTTTAGATGGACTAAACATATATTCTTGGATAAAGTATTCGTCAGTATAGCTTTTATCACTTAGTATTTTACCAAAGTGAGTAGTTCTTACATGATTTTGGATAAAATATAAGTCTTTTTGAAGATCCATTGTCCAGATTGTTCCATCTTCATTAGTTATTGCATTTAATACGTGATATGAGTTAGGAGATAAATCTAATGGGTGACGTATTATTTTTATATTAAAACCTAAATGATTACCAATTATTTGCATTATTGTAGCTGTTTGTTTACAAATTATTCTATTAGAATTGAACACAGTTTGAATTGCTTCTTCAGAATCACTTCTGGAATAGAATTCGTTCTTTTTAGTAATATTAGTATCAATTAATACTTTGGTATTAAATTGAAAACGTTTACCTAAATCCATATATGCGTATCTTAGTTTTTCAATATTAGATAGGTGAGTAAGTGAATCTAGGTGATTTAAGTATTCTTTAATTGCTGTCATACATGAAAAAAGATAACTATTTGTTATCCTTTGCTCTTTTCATTGGTTGTATTTCTAATTCTTCTTGTTCATATTCTAAAGCATATAATGCTCTTTCTAATTTGATAATAGAACTATCAATTGTACCAAGTTTAGCTTGAATAAAAGATGAGATTTCTTTTTTGCGAGCTTCAATTAATGCTTCACGTTCTTCTGGTGTATGCTTACCTCTTATAATACTTTGAGAGTTATAACATTGCATTATTTCATATTCTGGATCTAATGCTTTAACAAGGAAGTAAGCTCTTTCATCGAATGATTTGAATGCACTTTGATATCCGTGAGCTGATACAATACCAAACATTCTTACATATTTATACCATTCTTTTCTTGGACCATATGAATGTGCGTATTTATTTTCAGCAGCATAACTAGCTTCAAATCTTTCTGATTCGAAATTAGCTCTTTCAGTTAATTCTTGTTTTCTTTCTTCGGAAAGCTCTCTATATTCCTTGAAATCGATAATTCTTTGATAGAATTTTTTTCTTAAGTAAGCAGCATCATTCATTGGTGCATAACTGCTTGGATTAGTTGATCTGATCATCTTGATTTCCCCTTTGACACAAATGTATTATACATTATATTTTATTATTTGCAAGATTATGTTATAATTTTCTAGCAAATGAGGGATTTATATGAAAATTAAGTATAATCTATTAAAAAAGGAAAAGAATACTAGTGCAAGACTTGGTACTATTGAAACAAATTATGGAACATATGAAACACCTATGTTTATGCCAGTTGGTACTCAAGCTACAGTTAAAACTTTAAGCCCTGAGGAAATTAAAGATGTTAATGCTGGTATTATTTTAGCTAATACATATCATTTATGGCTTAAACCTGGGGAAGATATTGTGGATGAAGCAGGTGGTCTTCATAAATTTATGAATTATGATGGACCAATTCTTACTGATTCAGGAGGATTCCAAGTATTTAGTTTAGCTAAAATTAAAGACATTACAGAAGAAGGTGTTAAGTTTAAGAATTTCTTA
>CADBLZ010000059.1 GCA_902795675.1 uncultured Erysipelotrichaceae bacterium | reverse complement strand
TCATATGTCTTCCTAAGAGGTGGTGAAATAACTACTGCTTATGGTGGATCTTATCAATCTGATATTGAATCTTCATATATTAAAGTTGAAGATGGTGCAACAGTAGGTGACTTATTCGGTGGTAATAATGAATCCGGAACATCAACATTAACTCACGTAAATGTTACTGGTGGAACAATAACTAATAACGTATATGGTGGTAATAATGCTGGTGGTATTGCTCGTAACACTTATGTCTTTATTACTGGTGGAACATTCAGTTCAAGTAAAGGTATATATGGTTGTGGTAAAGGTGCTGCAACAAGATGTGTTAACACTCATGTTGATATCGATGCCGACGCTCCTGGTAGTGTTTATGGTGGTGGCGAAGAAGCAAGTGTTCATAACACAGCTCAAAATGCTAAGACTCTAGTTAATATTAGAAGCGGAAACGTTGGTAGTGTCTTTGGTGGATCTAATACTAACGGTACTGTTGATAACTCATATATTTATACAACTGGTGATGTTGTTGTTAATAACGTATATGGTGGTAACAATGTTGGTGGTACAGCTGCAAATCCTAACGTTTATATTGGTGGTGGAACAATCACTAATGTCTACGGTGGTGGAAAACAAGTTTATACTGGTGACACATATATCGAATTAATAAGTGGTACAACTACTAATGTTTATGGTGGTGGTGAAGAAGCCGGTGCTGGAACAACTGTTGTTGATGTAGTAGGTGGAACACATACTAATGTCTTCGGTGGTTCTAACATATCTGGTGAAGTATCAACTACAACTGTTAACTTAGGTGCTCAATATACTGAACCTCCATATCTTGGTGACAATTCAGATTCAACTGCATCAGCAGATGATCCTGAAGAAGATGATCCAATAAGTGATAATCTTACAGAACACTTAACAAACAAAGAAAATCACACTAATGAAGGTGTTTCTACAGGAGATTTAGTAAATAACTCATATACAAAAACAGTTAGATATGGTGACTTAGAATTAACTTATACTATTTCAAATATTCAATATAATATTTGGCAATCAGTAGGTGATTCTGAAACATATAACTCAGCTTCTAACGTAACAATTAGTATTCACAATACTTCAACTACTAAAGGTTATGCAATGCCTGATATTGTAATCTATTCACATGATAGTCAAATTAATAAAGAATCTTACTATCATACTAATGTTGAGTGGACAGGAATAAGTCATGGTGGTCATGAAGGCTACTGGATAGCTAATGATACATATACTAATTCAAAAGATTCTCCAACATACATGTGTCAATACTTTAATGACCATCCAACAGAATATATTAATTATGTTCATAATACAGATCATCGTGCATGGACTGGATATAATGCCTGTAAAACAAGATTCGGTGAACCAACAAATTACGTATTCATCAGTCCTGGTGCAACAGTTAACATTACAAATCCAAACTTCTTCATTTATTCAAAAGAATTACCAATTAATTACTATATCAAAGTTGATTTTGCTGATAATTGGTATGATACAGATAAGATAGATGAATTACAAAACGGTGATATTAACCATGAGGAAGATGAAGAAGATATTAACAAAGTTAAATTCATCATTCCTGATATGCCTCAAGCTGATCTTGAACAAGTAACACAAGCATTCGGTGGTAATAATGCCGGTGGTAGTGCTACAGTTGCTGTTGTAAACGTATTAGATGATGCTCGAAACATCGATACTGTTTACGGTGGTGGTAACAATGCCGAAAGTACTTACTCATATGCTAGAGGTTACGGTGGAACAGTAAATACTGCTATTTATGGTGGTGGTAAAGGTGCTGGAGCCGTTGTAACAGGTTCATCACTTGCCTTCATGAATGGTACAACTACAACTAACGTTTATGGTGGTGGTAACCAAGGAAATGTTACTGGTAACTCATACGTTGCTTTAGTTGGTAGTACAATCAATGGTTCTGTCTTTGCTTCAGGTAATGCAGCTATGACAGGAGCAGAAGGTGGTTCATCAACCAGTAGAGTAGATGTAGTATCTGGTACAATTGCTGGAAACATCTATGGTGGTGCTAACTCATCAAAGGTTAATGGTTATACACAAGTATTTATAGGTAACGTTGTCGATTATACTGGTAACGGAAACCTAATGAATCCATATACAAAAGATATTGAAATAGGTGGTACAATCTTCGGTGGTTCAGAAATGAACGCTAGCATGGATGAACACTACGACTTTACAGCTATAAGTGTTACAAAAGGTGTTGATATAAGACTTGATGGTACTAACTATAATATTGATATAGCTGGATCAATCTTTGGTTCAGGTAATGCTTCAAGTATAGCTTCTGATGCAACTTCTGATATCTTAATCACTAACTATGGTACAAGCTCTAATGTTGAAAGATTACTATCTCTACAAAGAGCAACTAATGTTAAGATTAATAACTCTCATATCTTAATCAAAGGTACATCAGATAGTACTAACCAATATAACGCAACACTATTTGCACTTAACAGAATTGAAAACCTATACATGCTAAATAATACAGAATTATTCTTAGCAAAAGGTGCAAACTTATTATTAAATATCTACAGTGGTTATTATGATCAAAATGATAACTTCGTTAAAGAAACTGCTAATATAACTAATATTGGAACAGTTACTAAAAATACTGACAACAAATTATACATGTCTATCATGACAGCTCAAGATGATACATTAAATGTATTAAATGTATTAAAAACAGAAACAGTTAATACAGATGCTACTGGTGAAGTTCATGGTATGGCCTTCCTAGGTATGTATTCTGAGAATAGCGAAGGAGTTATCAACAAGGGTATGTATAACACATCATATCTAACTGGTAGCACAGCATCTAATGCTGATGTTAACATGTTTGATGCTCAAGGTACTTACGTTTTAGGTAAACACTACTATGCTGCTAATGGTGACCCAAGTGATCATAACATCAAAGTAGATGGTTACTATACAAACTATGTTGATGAAAATAATCGTATCAAAGTAGATTACGTAATCCCAACACCAAATGGTGATAAAGAATCTAACTATTATTTCTGGCGTTTAGGTGAAGATATAAGAATCTACACAGTAACACTAGAAGCATCAAGATTCTCTACATTCGGTGCTAAAGACTTATCATTATTAGACTTATCAGCAAATGGTTCTTACTACTTAGTAGATTCATTCAGTGCTACTGATGCAACACTAAATAGTGATGTATCAATTATCGATAAAGCAAACGTTCCAAAAATTGCTGCTTCAAGTGATATAGCTAATAGTCAATTTGGTTTAGCGTTTGGTACATCTTCAACTGGATGGGCTAGTAAAGAAGAAACAGATTTATATTCTGCTGAACCAACAATTCATTCTCGTGATTCTGGTGATATATATAAAACAGATAATACTAATAACACATCTGTCTTAGAATTCTACTTATATCATTCTAAGAACGTATCACTTACAGATGAAGAAATTGAAGCTGGTGGAAAAGATTTAGGATATGGTATCTTAAAACTTCAATTCTATGAATATCAAGAAGGAGCTCCAGTATTAATTCCTAAAGAAATTAATATTCGTATTAAATTAAGAATAATAACTGGTGATGAAAATGGTTATGCATCTTCAATTACTCCTGGTAAGAAGTACCATACATTCCCATCTAAATTAACTAATATCTCATCTAAGAGTTCATTTAGTATTTATGAATCTATGTTAATAAGATTCAATGATCCTAACTATGTTCAAGTTAAAGGTCAAGATGGCGCTCCAGATCAATTATTCACAAAAGAATCATTATATGGTTCAGGATATTCTAACCATCGTGCATTACGTTCAGGTATTAACTTACCAGTTGGAACAACTATCACAATGCTTGACTTACGTACTAATGAATATTATTACTACAATATTACTCAAGAAGTATATAATCAAAAAGCATCTAGTTTCACTTCTGGTGATTACTTGTATTACTTACGTGACTTCACGAAGATGGCTAGTACATCAACGAATAATAAATATAACGACGCTGCTATGACAGCAAGATACTTAGATAGTGATGCTGACGGTGAATTAACATTAGAAGAATTCATCTTCCAAGTAGACTTCGTTGATACAAATATTGTTAACAATATTAATAAACAATTATTCTATCTAGAACTAGAAAAAGATAATGGACCAGTTCATGATATAGTTGTAATGAAACCGTTAGGTTCACAAGGTGACTCTATGGTATATAGTGTTTATACTGATGTAACAAATGGTTTAGTAACAACAGGTTCATTGGATAAAACAAGTATTTATTCAGGTGAAACAGTTAACATGACATTAAATACACAAAGTAATAATGGTTCATCTGGTGGTGTATCAGTAACTGATACGACATATAATGAATATAAACTAGGTACAAAGATATCTGTTTATAACTCAGATGGAACAATGTTAACAGGTGCCGATTTATTAGGTTTATCATTTACTGTCGATGGTGTAACATATTACCCAAGAATTGATGGTACAGTAAGAATTAACTTAGCTGGTCGTGCATCAACAATAACATCTAATATTACAATAGATACTGAAAATGCAACCTTACCAAGTGATACATACAAATTTGTAGTTGAAACATTCGGTTCATATGATGGTTTATACTATGGTGATAAAGATGTTAACAAAATTGAATTAACACTAAACGTTCTAAATAGTAGATATGGATTAGATGTAACAATTCCAGATTCAGAAGTAATCCATGAGTATACAAATGGTGCTGATGAAAATGGTAATAACACATTAGACTTCGATATTAAATTAAAGAGTGGTTTAGCAAATGGTAACTTAAGAGTTGCATTATATCGAAGAGACTACAATACAGAATTTGAAAGAACATATACTTTAGTAGACTTACAAGATTATGTAACAGATACATTAACTGTTAAAGATGCAGCTAAGAAAGAATATGTTGTTCGTGATACAATTGCTCAAACTGCTACTGATGATGTAACGGAAATAAATGATTTCACGTTAACATTAAAAGATACACAATTACAAACAGGTACATATCGTGTTGTCTTCAGTATTTATGACAACAATGAATTTATTGGTAATGTTTATCAATATATAATAATAAGAGATATGTTATAATAGAATAGGATGTGATGATGATGGAAGATATTAAATTAAGCGAATTATCATTTGAAGATTTAATTAATCTATTTAATATGATTGAAGAATTCGTAAACTACTTAGAATCAGAAGAAACTCAAGAAGTAGAAGAGGTGAAAAAATAATGGCTAAAAAAACATTAGAAGATATTTCACATGAAATAGAAGTAAATAAAGAAGTATTAGCATCAATGCCTGTTAACAATGCTAAAAACCTTTCTGCTTACAAAAAGAAAATAGAGTCATTAAAAACAGAATATTCTAAATATCGTGATGACATATATGAAGAACTAGAAAAAAGAACTGGAAAATATTTAGATGTTAAGCCCAATGCTCGTACTGAAATAGTAGAGCATGAGCTTAACAGTCTTAATAGTGTTGATATCTTAAATCCTATCAACACTCCATACGAAAAATTAAGACTAGATACATTATTCTATTCATTAGCTCATTACTATAAAGATGACTTAGAAAATGTAAATAATGATATCAAAAAAGCAATAGAAATCTATAAAAATGTAGGTATAAATCTAACTCATGAAGATTTCTGCTATAGTGACTATGCTGAAAAATATATCGAAGAATTAACTCGCGATGACAGCATTGATCGTATGAAAGATATCTTTGAAGATTTACATTGGAAATGTCCTGATTTAATTCTTCATATCGAAGTTAGTTTAAGAATCATTTATCATAAGAATATTAAATTATTTGAAAAATATATTGAAGACCAACAAAGAGCAATTCTTTCTGGTAACATGACAGTTGATGACTATGTTATGAAAAGAACAAATCTTGGTCGTGAATTATATGACTTAAAGAATTATGATACATTTGTTATTTTAAATAAGTTCATGAATAATGAATTATTACTAAACGATTACAATACTGTTAGTGTAGGTAAGAGTTATGGTAAATTCTTAGGTGATAACTATGATATTTCATTCGCTAAAGAAAAAGTAGAAGATTTCAAAAATCTATACAACAATCTAGAAGAATATCGTAACTATTCTAAATTCAGTTATGTTTTAGATGACGTTAAGAAGAAATTCCAAGATAAAACTAAACAAGATGACAAGATTAAATCTATTAATGATGAAATTGAAAAACTTATTAAATCATTAGAAAAATCTTATAATAGTTTAAATACTGAAACAGGTTTCTTATTCTTTAAACATAAAGCTGATCCTGACAAAGCTCATTTAGAAATAAATACAAGCATGGAAGAATTAGATAAGAAGTTTGATGAATATGATAACATCTCTATTGATAACCAATTAAAGAGTAAACTTAATGAAACATCTACAATTTTTGATGCTTTATGGTTTGTACTATCATTTAAAACTTACTTAAGAACACTTATTAAGTCATTAGATGATACTGTAACAATTGGTTTCATTAAAGAAAGAGTTTCAGAATTTGAATCATTCCTATATGATCCAACAGTTAACGTAATTAAAAACATTAACTTAAATGCTAATGACGATGTTGGATTAGTAATCATCGACCATTATCGTATGTTTAATATTAATATTACACAAGACGATATTGCTGATGAAGATACTATCAAACAAACAAGAAAAGCTCTATTAATAATCATTAATAGTTACTACATGGAACAAGCTAATTTAGATATTAATTTTATTACAAATCTATTTGAAGCAAGAAAACTTGTTATAGATAAAAAGGCCAACAATTAGTTGGTCCTTTTTAATTGAAAGACTTTACTAAATATGATATAGTTAGTATGGTGATAAAGTATGGAAAGTACACTTAAATCTATTGGAAAAATTTTGCTTATGGTTTTCTTAGTTATTTACTTAATTATTGAAATAATCGTTACAATTTGTGTCCTTAATTTCAATGATAATAGAGTAACTGTATTTGGTGATAATTCACTTGTAATACTTAAAGAAGATATCTCTAGCACATACAAAAAGAACGATGTAGTCGTAGCTAAAAAAGTAGACGGTTCTAAAGTATCAGAAGGTGATTATATTTTCTACTATAATCCATCTAAGAACAATCAAATCGAATACAAAGAAGTAGAAGATGTTTCAGACAATGGTTTAGCTTACAGCTTCAGAGTAGAAAACAACTACAACGTTTACCAAGAATACTTTATAGGTGTTCCAGATCATGTTTATCATAATGTAGGTGGAATGCTTTCACTACTAGAATCAAAATGGGGCTTCTTATTATTAATAATTCTTCCAACAATGATTGCTATAGTTGTTGAATTATATGCCGTTATTATGGAAATAATTGAATTAAAAAATGAGGGATAGCAATGCGCGATAAAAAAGTAATAACAATTTTATTACTTTCATTTGTTTTCCTACTAATACTAACAATATCTTATTCATATAGTGTGTTTAATAGTCAAATAACAGGTGAAGAAGATAGTAAAGTGGCAGTATGGGATATAAAAATAAACGAAAGTTTGATTACTGGTGGTACACAAGCTGAAACACATACATTTGATATCAATAACATGACCATGAATGATGTATCAAGTATCAGAGAAGGAACTTTTGGACCGGGTTCAACAGTTAACTTCTATTTAAGGTTTTATCCTTTAGATACAGATGTATCAATCAAATATGTTATAACAGTTGATCCAGATATCTTTGGTAATGATAACATTGTCATTAGTGATGCTCGTAAAACATCTTCTAATGGAACCATTACAAAAGATGGTGACACATATACAGGTATTATGATGTATGATCCACATCGTTCAAGTAACTATTATGAAGAAGTATCATTTAGTATTACTTGGACAGATGATGAAGCTAACAATGCTGTTGATACTCAAATAGGTGAAACAGTTGATACATTTGATATTCCAGTAACAGTTGAAGTAACACAATATTTAGGAGAATAGATATGAATGATGAATTATTAAAATTTTCTAAAATATTTTTTAACATTATCTTAGATCTTTTAATTATCATCATCTCTATATTATTAATATTAGGTTTATATAGTTTATACCAAACAAAGATAAATAAAAAACTATATACAAACTATTTTGGTTATACCTTACTAAATACTGAAACAGGTAGTATGGAAGATACAATCAAAATAAATGATTTTGTTCTAGTTAAACTAGATGCAAAATATGATGAAAATGATATCATTACATATCAAACAGATAATGCTTTAGTAACCCATAGATTAATCGAAATAAGAAACGAATATCTTGTTACTAAAGGTGATAATAATAACACGATAGATGAACCAATAATGAAAGAACAAGTACTTGGTAGAGTAGTTAAAATACTACCTCGAATTGGTATTTACATAAAAGTAGTAAAAGAACCAATTGTACTTGCTCCATTATGTATTCTAATCATTCTAGTTGTCTTATTATTAAAAGATAAGGAAGTGAAGAAAAATGAGAAAAAAGAGTAAAAGAAAAACAATCTTTATAACTCTCATTTTAGGTTTAAATTTACTTCTAGTACTAGTAATCATTAGATTATCTAGTGCCCGTTTCCAAAGTAATGCAACTAGTGCAACAAAACTAGACGTAGCTTTGTATGCAATTGATGCTACTAAGTTAGCTGCTGATACTAGTGTTAACATTAGAATGGCTGACTTAATTCCTAAAGATAATGCTTATACATATACTTTTAGTGTATCCAACTTCAATGAAGCTGGTGAACTAACAGATACTAACATAACATATAAATTAAGAATAATAACTACAACGAATGTTCCTCTTGATTACTACTTATGTTATTCAAGAAGAGCATCTGATTTAAATAATTGTACAAAATCACGTAGTGTTATTAATAATAATGTAATTGCACCAGATGCTGATGGTACATACTTTAGAACAATGACAATTGCTGATAAGAATTTCACATATCAAAACAAAGTAACAGATTACTATAAATTATTAGTATACTTCCCATCAACATATAAAGATTACACATATCAAGATTTAATTGATGCAATAAAAATAGAGGTAAGATCAGAACAACAAATAAGTTAAGGTGACAAATATGAAGGAGAAAAAAGAACATGTTAGAAACAGTTCATTCTACAAATTCTTTAAAGAACATAAAAAAATAAGAATCTGTACAATAACTGTTGGTGCTATTGCGAGTACTTTCTTAATCGTAAACTTAGGTAGATACGTTAAAGATGTTATCTATAACTATTTTGTTATGACTCAAGAATTCTACTTTAATAGTACAAAACTAAAAGAAAACAATGCTTCATATTCAATCGATTACTGGAATGGTACAACAGATCCATACACAATATCTATTGATGTTAACAGTTTAGATAACAGCTTAAAAGCTGCTAAAAAAGATATTGATTATAAGATAACATGTACAACATCTAGTGATGTTGATTGTTACATGTCAGGTACTAGTAATACTGTAAATGGCACATTACTTGCTACTGAAGAAGATCATACTAATAATCATACAGTAACAATTGTTCCTCATAGAACATTTGAAAATGTTGGTGATAAAGTAACCGTTACTGTAACAGCAGAATCAACAAGTCCATTTAAAAAGACGTTATCTGCTAACTTCACTTTAATTGTTGGTAAATATGGTATTACATATTCAATTGAAGATGCAGAAACACAACCTTACTTAACATCAACAATTACCGAATCTCAATCAACTTGTACCGTAACAGAAAACTTTGGTACATATAGAGTAGGAGATACATTATCAGCTGGTGCTTATGCAGGTTTGTCTGCAGCTGATCGTAAAAAGTGTGTTAGTGCAACAATTACTTTAAACTTTGATGCTAGTAAATATCGTTTAGATACAACTAGTGCCATTTATAAGAGTGCAACTAATGTAAGAACACAAACTATCGATGGTTATAATTACGTTAACCGTATAACATTCGTTATTGGACCAGAATCATCACTGGCAATTAAATTCTATAAACTGGATCCAAGTGTTGATAACTCATATCCAATTGTGACTAATAGTCCAGTAATTGTTATGACAGCAGAATAGAGGGAGAATAAATATGATAAATATAATGGATGAATACATTACATTTACTAAAAAGAGTATTAATGATTGTATGAAATTAATCTTTGATCGTACTCATAAAAGAGATTTATCTGATCAATACTTAAATGCTTATATCAGTACTCGTTATAGTAACTACTTAGATGATGAATCATCAAAACTTAATCTTGAAAAGAAAATTGAAAAAGCATTAGATAATGTAAGAAAAACATTATATATATCTAATCCTGAAGAAAAAGAACTTGTTCAACACTATCGTGAGTTCTACTCATATGTTTATGATATCGATAAACTATACATGTTAGAACAAACAAGAAATATCGTTCATCAAATCTCTCAAGATAGAGAAAAATCATTAGAACTAAAAAACGATAATTTCGAAAGTGAATTACTAAAAAATATTAATGAATTTATTAAGAAAAGAAAAGACTTCTTAGATTCATTCCAATCATCAGATTTTAATCTTGATTTTGGTAAATTAAGTGACAAAGATCACTTAATAGTTCAATTAAATAATAATATAAAATTCCCTGAATTATATAGTAAAAAAGCAATTCAAAAAGTTAGAGAAAAAGCTGTCATATCTGAAGACTTAGCAATGATAACATTCCTACAAGTTAGTGCTAAAGTAATTGATGATATGATGAAATCAGATTTTGATAAAAAATATTATTGTTATCTACCACAAACATACTTTAGTAAACAAGGAAAACTAAGTAGAATAACATCAGGTATTGATAATAACTTTATGTTAGATCATATCATTCTTGTAATAAACTTTGTATGTTTTAAAAGATATCGAATATATATAATGCAACTAATGAGACAGGGTTTCCACTTTGCTTTATATCTAGATGATACATTCGAATATTGTACAGAAAATCTAGAGTATTTAGAATTATTTGAAAATATTTTAATTCAATCATCTAAATATTACTACAAAGATATGGAAAAAAATGCTAAAATAAATAAAAGAATAATAAGTGTAAATGAGGTGAAGTGATGGATACTTATGTTAGATTTTTATATGAGTTTCTTGATCAATTATTAGGAGGTTTAGTAAAAGGTTTCAAAGAACTATTCTTTGGAATTATAGGCATGTTTGATATTAGATCATATGCAGCCCTAGTAAAAGATTATGCAAAAGACTTTAGTGGAGGAGAATGGTTTCTAGTAGTAGTAGCTATTATCTTAACAATTGTCTTCCTATTCTTAATAGTTTTCTTTGTTATATTCTTAATAAGAAAATATATAAGATTTAGAAAAACTTTAGTCGATCAAGAATCATTACTTGAAGAATTAGCTGACTTACATGAACAAGTAAGAAAGTTAATGAAAGAAAAAGACGAATTATATGCAATGAAAGTTTCTCAAATTGGTCTTTCACCAGACGAAGATGC
>CADBLZ010000058.1 GCA_902795675.1 uncultured Erysipelotrichaceae bacterium | reverse complement strand
TAATCAATATATTTAATAATATTATCTTCAATTACATATGGAGAAGCTAAATTACAATAATAGTAAAGTCCATTCTTCTTTAATTGACCAATAACATTAAACCATCTATCTTTATAAAAGAATAATACTGCAGGTTCATTAGTTAAATGACTTCTACCATCCTTTTCTGTAATCTTTGTTCTACCATTACCACATATAAGCATATCTTCTCTATTTTCTAAAACAACTGCTTCATCAGAAGTATGTTCTAAAGAACCGTCATGCTTATAACAAAATATCTTAAGTTTGTCTCCTACTTTTATATTATCCATAAATGTCACATCCGTTTTCCATTATAATATATAATAGTCAAAATAACAAACATTAAAAAAGAATGCTTTAAGCATTCCTTGATAATTCTTCTATAGCTTTATCTAGTTGTGTATCCATTATAACTTTATCCTTTATTTCTATATTTACTTCCATATCAGGCGTTATTCCGACGCCGTCGATAGATTCGTCCTTTGGACCAAACCATTCAGCTGTAGTGTACTTAATAAGCGTTCCAGTGGACTCTTTTACAACTTGTATCTTACTTTTACCAAATGTCTTATTTCCGATTACAAGAGCTCCATTATTATCTTTTAAAGCTATTGTTAAAAGTTCAGCAGCAGATGCCGTATTATTATTAAC
Organism: uncultured Erysipelotrichaceae bacterium; assembly: GCA_902795675.1. Taxonomy (GTDB): domain Bacteria; phylum Bacillota_I; class Bacilli_A; order RF39; family UBA660; genus Coprovivens. Next base: position 3,280 of record CADBLZ010000058.1, on the reverse strand, counting down.
TAAGATAACAATCTTAAAGTCTTCAGAAGAAGCTGTTTCATCTTTAAACTCTTTCTTAGAATCTTTCTTAACTTCTGTATATACTAAACTATCTTTCTTAATAAATAATTGAGCAATGTCATATGCACTTTCAACATATCCGCCACTATTACCTCTTAAATCTATTATTAATGATTCAATATCTTCTTTTTTTACATTATCTAATGATTTCTTAAATTGCTTATAAGAAGACTTAGTAAAACTACTTAATCTAATATAACCTATCTTATGTCCATCTTTAGTTATAACATCTTCAGCCGTAACTGGAACATTAACACTATCTACTTTAACTTTAAATGTTACTTCTTCATTGTTACGTTTAACAATTATTTCATTTTCTTTTTCACCATTAGCTTTTAATAGATTAGATATATCAGCATAATTATCCTTATTAATCTCAGTACCATTTACTTTAATAATTTCATCACCAGGTTTAAGACCCGCTTTCATAGCTGGCGTATCATCATATACATATTCGATAACATTATAATTTGCTAAAATACCAATTCCAGAATAAGTCCCCTCTAAAGAGTCTCCATATAGTTCAGAATCACGACCACTTAAATAAATAGAATATTTATCTTCTAAGAAACCAAGCATTCCTTCGATTGCTGAATTAACCATTCCTTCTTCATCTATTTCATCATAATAGTTATCAACAATATCATCATATATAGATATTAGTTTAGATAAGTTTTCATCCTTATTATCTATTTCATATATAATGTGTTCTTTTTTAAATTCATAATTTAATACAACACCAGTAACAACTGAAGCAAATATAGTTGTAACTAATATTACAATAACCAAATCTAAAACATCCATTCTTAAGAAAGATTCCTTTTCAGGTTCTTCTATAACAGGAGGATTAGGTTCAATTGCTTCCTTCTTAACTTCTTCTTTTATTAAAGGTGTAATAGCTATTGTTTTATCTTCTACACCAGTCGTCTTCTTAACTCTTGTTTTTACTTCCTTAGTAGATACTTCTTTACTAGTTGTTTTCTTCTTAGTTGTAGTCTTTTTAGTATCACTTGTTTTCTTTGTAGCCATGTAACCACTTCCTATTATTCATTTTAACACAATAAAAAAAAGTTTAATATTAAAATTAAACTTTTTAAACTCCTAATTCAGCTTTAATCTTAGCTACATCGTTAATATACTTATTAACTTCACCATTAACTACTTTAATTAAAGTAAATTCGCCGAACTTAAATTCCTCAACTGTTTTAGCTTTAACATTTTCGTTAGCAGGATCATAGTAATTAGCATTTAAACTATTATTTAAATCTAATAAATAGATTTTAGCATGTCCACTCTTTTTGATGTAGTTTGAATATACAACTTGCATTTCTTGGCTCTTTTCACCAGCAGTGCTATATATTAATACATAATATGAATCATATGGTCTATTTAGCATTGTTCCAACTGTAGCAACATTATAATTAACTTCTCCTGGAGTTACAGTTTCTTCTTTAGGTATTAAATCCTTAGTAACAAATATTCTTGTTAAGAAATAAACACCAACTAATAAACCAGCAACAACTAATACAACAATAATGAATTTTTTAACATCTTCTTGGTCACTAGTTGCATAATATATATTTCTTTTATTCTTATTTTCCTCAACTTTTGTTGTTTTCTTTTTAATGTCTTTCTTATTATCTTTCTTTTCCATAAAAACCACCTTGGTAATATTATAACACAGTATCTACCTATTTGTAACAATTAAAAAGAAGGCTTTAAGCCTTCTTTATTAACCTTGTTTAGTTAAGACAACACTAATCTCTTTAGTAACAATATATGTTAAACGAGAATCAGTACCTTGAACCTTAACAGGAACTGAATAAGTACCAGCAGCTTTACCTGTTAAATCAACATAAGCTTCGATATCAGATGTATTATCACTTAAACCATTAATAACAGATTCAACACCTACAACTTGAACTTGTACTTCCTTATCCTTAATATCAGCTAAGTTAGCAACAAGACCATTTGGTACATTTCTAGTTCTAATATCAGTTAATGTAATAGTTCTTTGATGAGCTTCATCAAAGTTAAGAACAACTTCAACATCACTACTACTTAAGTATCTAACACCTACTGGTTTAGAAATAGTAACTTTAAATGTCTTAGAACCATTATTACCTAAACCATCAACATTGATTGTAACTGGAACACTATCAATACTTTCTAGTGATGCTTCATCACCATAGATTGTTAATTCATAGCTTGAAGAATCAGTACCATCAATTTGAATTGATGAAATAGCTTTACCATCAACTAATTTACCTTCAGTTAATACTTTAACTGGAACTTTCTTAGAATATGAATCTAATTCAACAGTAGCACTAATATTAGTAGCAACTATTTCAACATTCTTAACTATTTCACCTTGATTATTATAAGGTACTAAAGTTAAGTTATCTAATGTATAAGAACCAGCACTAGTAAATTCTTCATCACTTAAATCAATTAATGCTTTAACTGAAGCAATTGATTCAAGAGCTTCTTCAGAACCACGTACTACAACACTATCTTTTGATAAAGTAACAGATTTAACACTTAACTTATCATCTAGCTTACTCATATTATATAAGTCGTAAGTAATGTTCTTACTACTACTTACTTTCTTCTTAATAGTAACTGTAGCATAAGTAGGATCTATTTTATATTTTAAATTATCAATTGTTTTATTATAAGTTAGTTTAACTCTAACTGTTCCATCTTCATCAGTATAATCTGATAAATCTAGAGTAACTTCAGATTCACCAAGTTGTCTAGCTAAATATAACTTACTTCTATTACCTATTAATGTAACGTCAACTGTTTCAGGAGCACCTTCTATTACATAAGCACTAGAATTATAAACTAGATTAACTGGTAAACCTGTTAATATTTCAGCTTCATTATTTACTAATGTAGTTGCTTGATTATCAACAATTAAGAAACAAACAAAAGCAAAAATTAATGAAATAATTAAAATAAAATTAGGTCTATTTAATAACTTTTCTAATTTATCTTCTTTTCCTAGTCTATTACCTATTTTATATACTAATGTACTAATAGGTGTAACAATAAACTTATCTACAAAATCATATAATGATTTACCTAGCTTCTTTAAAGGCTTTAGAATCTTATTCATCTTCTTCACCTTCACTTTCATCTTTATCTGCATCGTAGAATACTTCAGTTTTTGGTTTTAATTCATCAACTAGCATCATTCTAAATTCATCTAAAGTTA
>CADBLZ010000057.1 GCA_902795675.1 uncultured Erysipelotrichaceae bacterium | reverse complement strand
CAGATTAAATCATGTAATCCTCTACCATCTATACGTACTATTGCAACTAAGTATAGGATGATAAAGAATAGACTTAAGCCGCCACCAATCATTGTGTCATATTCATACCAAGTATTTCCTGATGATACATTTACTAAGATTATTCTAGATATATTAGATAAGATATTAGATACTAATACACCTCTTAAAACTATTAAACCTGGATTTAAACTGCCACCACTAATCATTTTAATTCTTAATTTAAGTAGTTTTTGACCAAGGGTTTGACCTTTTAAGAAATATACTAGAACAGCAAAGTAAAGGAATGCTACTCCTATTCTAATAATATTTAAAGTATTAGTAGATTTTACTAGGTTATATTCTGAATCGATTATTTTTTCACGATCTAATTTACCTTCTTTAATAGTTTCTTTGAAACTAGTGAAGTATCTTTCTTGTTCTTCTTCATAGTTCTTATAATAATCTTTAAATACTGGAATACTATATATTAAACCAGCTACGATAGATATGATTAGAAAATCGATTATAGAAGCAATTATTCTTTTAATTTTCATTTTTATCACCAGTTAGATTATAACAAAAAAAAGTGGCGTTTGTATACCACTTTATTTTTTTGATACTGCTTCAAATGTATATAGGATTTTAGTTTTCTTACGATTATCGAATTGGGTATTTTCCATTCTGTTATATTCTTCTTTAGATAAGATAACAGCACGATAATTAGATGAGAATAAACCATTAATCATTACATCGAAGTCTTCATATAATTCATATCTTACACCATCTAGTTTGATGTTTAAGATCTTTTCTTCATTTACTTCGTTACCTTTTAATAATGCAATCTTTTTATTATTTAGGTTATAGATTTTTGTGTTACGAACACTATCTAAAGTTACGACATAATATGTTTTTGTTTCATAATTAATTTTATCTAATGAATGAATATAATCATATGTATCATTTATACGGATGATTGCTATTGCCATACCAATTACTAAGATACCAGTAAATACTTTACCACTTACATATCTATTTAGTAAGATAGCTACACCAATTAAAATGAATAATAAGAATGCTATATATACTATGAATTTAGTACTTAAACCGGTTACTCTTAAACCATTTATTAATAAGATAAATGTAAGTAGTAAAACAATATTAAATGCCCAATATATAATATTGTTCTTTTTACTATGTTCTGGTTCAACAAATTCTTTTTTAGTTTTTTCTACTACTTCTTCGTATTCTTTATATTTATTTAAACTTTTTTTAACTTTCTTTTGAAGATTCTTTTTAGGATTAGGTACTCTTTCTAAAGTTACTTTACGAGTAGTAAGTGCTAGTTTAATTTTTTCAAATAGTGATAGTTTAGCTTCTATCTTTTCATCTACCTTTTTATTCTTTGGTAGAACAATCTTAGTTGTTTTAACTTCTTTAACTACTTTTTTAGTTGGTTTCTTTTTAGTATCTTTCTTTTTTAATAGATTACTAAATAATAAACTTATTTTAGTAAAGATAGAAACCTTTTTAGTTGCTTTTTTAGCAGTTACCTTAGTTGCCACTTTAGTAGATTTTTTTACTACTTTTTTAAGTTTTGGTTTTTTGATTTCTGTTTTAGTTTTAGGTTTCTTTTTAGTTTTTAATTTAGTCTTTAATGAATTGAAACCATCTTTAATTTTTAAACCAAATGATTTGATGCTATTTAAAAATTTGTTTTCTTTTTTAGGTTTTACTGTTTTCTTTTTTTCAACCTTTTTATCTATTTCAGTAAGAGGTTTTATTTCTTCTTTTTTAACGTCTTTTATGACAAGATCTTGGGCTTTATTTATTTTGTTAATTTTCTTTTTTAAGTTCTTTTTGTATTTTTGTGTTTTAGATTTTTTCTTTGCCATTTTAACCTCTCCTTACTTTATTTTTTCTTTAACTTTTACTTTATCAATCGCTTTAAGACGATTATTAAGTACTAAGTTATTTTCTTTTTTTAGTTCTTGATATTTATCTTCACTTAGTAGAACTCCTTGAATCGTTCCATTAGTTAGTGATTCAGTTAATTCATCTATATCATTATATGTTTTATAACTAATTTTGATATATCTATTAAGTGAATCTCTAGTATTCTTTTCATTCATATTTAGAATACCTATTGTCTTTCCAGATAGTTCTTTTTTGTCTTTATAAGTTGTGTTATTTAATACGTAAATATTATAGCTTTCTATTTTATATGATGGTGATAGAAAATTATAATTTAACGACATATTAATAATACCATATAATAAAATGATATTTAAGAGAAAAACGATAAAAGAATTAATATTATATAGTATTTCTTTACGTGATAGATACAATTTTGTAAATATAATAAATGAAATGATAAATAAGATACATAATGTGATCATTGATACTTTATTTAAAGAGTCAGTTCTTATTAATCCAAAGGTGCATAGAATAAATAATAAGACGTACAAGCCAAGGTTAAGTGCGCTTTGTAAATACTTACTTCTCATATACATCCCTTCTTTATGTGCTTATTATATTGATAAATCTATAATTTGCAAATTTTACCAATAAAAAAAGAGTTATTTTAACTCTTATTTATTTTGTTGTAATTGTTTTAATAAATCAATTTTAAACATATCTTGTTTAGCATTCTTTTTAGATATCATAATGCCTTTATATGTAGTTAGTTCTGATTTATGACCTTCAAGTAATATATCTGAAGGAGTAATAGTATCTAACATAACTGTTTGTTCATTTTTATATACTGTATAAATAAGTGTTACATCACCATGAATTTGTGTAAACATAGCATCACTTGGTAATTTTAATTCATAAGTTTCAGAACCTGCAGCTTTATTTTGACTCTTTAATTCACCTAGAAATTTACCATCTCTGATTGATGGATAGTATTCAAAATTTAGTTTTTTATAAGCTAACATGTTGTACTTTTTTAATGCACGTTCTAACTTTTTGAATTCATTTTCATTAATGTAATCTAATACGTATCCTTTCATATATATTACCCCCTTATTTCACTGTGTTTAAATTATAGCATCGGCCTATTTTTTGGTCAAATTTTGCTAGTCTTTTTTGTTTCAAAAAATAACCCCTATTTTATGAGTAAGATATATTTTAATGATAAATGTATAAAAAGTCAATGAAAAAAGAAAGAATTATTATTCTTTCTTTAATTCGACAATAGTTTCACCATCATTCATGGGATCTATATAATAGTTATTGACCTTTTTATTCTTACTTAATACTTCTTTTGTTTTATTCTTTAATATACCTGTACTTTTACCATGGATAATTACTATTTGGTAGTTATGAAGAATTAAGTTATCTCTTATAAAGTTATTTATTAATACTTCGGAAGACCAAGTAGTTTCACCATGTAAGTCAAGATGAGGTAGATTAACGGTGAAAGGATCAATAATTTTGTTCATATATATTATTTAACTCCTCTAGTGATGGAATAGCTGGACGACAGCCATATTTAGTTGCTGTTAAAGATCCTGCTATACAGCCCCATTTAACAGCTTTTTCAAAGTCGCCACCTTCAACTAGTACATAACCGAATGCTGCTCTAAAGATTTCACCACATCCATAAGTATCTACTACATCAACTTTTAGTGATGGACTTATCTTTATTTGATTATCTACTTTATAAACAGCACCTCTAGATCCAATAGTAATTACAAATTGTAAATTTAAGTAATTCTTTTGGATTCTTTGATATACTTCTGATACAGTTTTTAAATCTTGAAAATCTATCTTTTGACCTGTTAAAGCTTCAGCAAATTCTTGAGTCATAACAGCATATTTTACTCTTTTTAGTAAATCTGCAACTGATTTAGTTATGATAGAACAATCTAGTACACTAATTGATTTAGGGAATCTTTCTAGAATCATTTTATTTGCTACAACATCATATCCATCCATGATAATTAAATCAGGTGTGAAATCGAAATCACATTTCTTTAAACCAACATATTTATCACTAATGTTATAGATAGTATGCATTTTAGTTGCTTTATTAATAGTTATTATAGATATTGGTGTATCGTTATCATATGAAGGCTCTAAGTATCTTGTATCCATATGAACACGTTCAAATTCTTTTTTAATACGTGTGCCATTTACATCGTTACCTAAAACACCAGCCATAGATACTTGAATTCCCCATCTAGCTAATGCAAAACCCATATTAGCAGCAGCTCCACCACCATTACCTTGCTTTTCAAAGTATTCGTTTGTAGAACCTTCTTTAGGCATTTCATCAACCATTAAATTTATATCATAACTTATACGCCCTACTGCAATTGCTTTTAACATAGTTAATCACCTTTTATTCTTTACTATTATTTAAATTATACAATAAATAAGTAAAAAAAAGAAGAACTATTTAGTTCTTTATTTGTTAGATTCATTAATAATTGCTTCATATACTAAATCAACTAAATGATCTGATGGTTCTAGATTATACTTAGTTAGAAGATTATTAAATACTTCGTTATTATATTCCATATCTAAGTAGTCATATACTAGTTCTTTTTTATTCTCAATATCTTTAAAGTAATCTAAAGTATATGTATTATCTAGTAATAATAAAGGAAGTTCTTCAATCCATTCTTTAAACTTATCTTTTATTTCTTCTTTGTTATCTAAGTAAGTAAATGAATCATTATCATAGTTAAGCATACTTTTAACATAATCATTTTCAATTAAGTCTTTATTGATACGATAATCAAAACGATCAAGTAGTTTTATACCATCTAGTTTTAGAGCACTTATTTGGGCAATAAAACCTTTATCACTTGTACTATATGTAGGAATTATTTCAACAATAATATATTTTTTGTTTTCTAGTTCCATTTAAATCACCACCTATATAATATATTATTTTTAGGAATTAAAAAAGAACTATTTATTAGTTCTTTTTATCTTCTGTTAAATCAGTTACTGTAGATATATATGAATTATCTTTATTACCATCTACTAAGAAACTTGATGAAGATTTATCATTTTTCTTTAAGATATGATGAACAACTAGTAATAGGATACCTACAATAATTGAAGTAATACCAATTCTAAAGAAACCATTAAATAGTTCAGGTAAGATTTGATCTAGTAATACTGCTTCAGCTCTTAAGTCAGAAGCTACTCTATCAGGATTTATATATACTAAACCTAAACTACCAATTAGTAATGGCATTAACCCAGCTGAAATACATACTGGTCCAACCCAAGCCATCCATTTATATAATGACCAACGACATAACATTATTAATACTACTATTATTACAATTGTTGTAAATAATGACTTTCTAAGGGATTTACTAGTTAGATCTCTTATACGAACTGTTCCGACTTCTTTTTTGAATTGGTCAATACCTTCGTTATATTTACGACTTTCTTCTTCATCTAACATTAATTCTTGTTTTATTTCTTCTCTTGTTTTGCCGTCTAAATGAAGTTTCGTATCATCAGTTATTATTTCATCAAACTTTTTGGAAATAAATTCATTAATCTTATCGCTTGTTATAAATGAATCTTCTTCACCATTTATAGCATAATTTATATAACTATATACAGCGTCACTAACAAATTCTTTAATCTCTTTATCTTCTAGGATTTGATCTGCTGTTTCACGGCTTAAACCGGCTTCTTCTGCTCCTTTATAGAACTCCTCTAAAGCATTACCTTCAGAATTTCTTAATACTTTTTTGTAATCGACTCCAGTAATGATAGATTTAACATTTTCTTCTTTTGCTAAACTACTTATTCCCATGATTGAATAATGGGCAGATAGTACACCAAATAAGATAAATACTAAAACTGCACAAACTACTTTACCTAAGACATCTAGTGTTTTATTCATTTTATTCCTCCTTATCAATGAATACTCTTGGTACTCTTTCACTTACAGTAGAAAGTATTTCATAGTTTATAGTATTACATTCTTTTGCAAGTTCTTCAAGAGTAATATTTATATTATCCCAAATGATTACTTCATCACCAACTTTAACATCAGGTATTTCACTAACATCAGCCATGAAGCTATCCATGCATACACGACCAATAATATTAGCTTTATGTCCATTTATGAAAACATAGCCTTTATTTGATAGTTCTCTTCTAAAACCATCAGCATAACCAATTGGGATAGTTGCTACTTTAGTTTCTTTTGTTGTTATATAAGTTCTTCCGTAACTTATACTAGTATCTTCTTTAACCGTTTTTAAGAAAGTGATTTTAGATTTTAATTTAGCAACTGGTTTTAAATCTATGTGATCAAAAGTATCATCACTTGATGGATAACCATACATTATAATACCTGGTCTTACGAGATTGAAATCTGATTCTTTAGAATATAAGATACCATTTGATGCATTTACGTGTTTGTATTTTAGATTTATATTTAAACCTTCAATAATATTTATTCCTTTAGTAAAAGTATCAACTTGTTCTTTAGTATATTCTGGATCATTATCAGCAGATGATAAATGAGTATAAGCACCTTCTATATTAATGTTAGAATTTATTTTAGCAATAAACTCTTCTAGATGATCTATTCTAATACCAGTTCTACCCATACCTGTTTCTAGTTCTAAATGAACTGTTACTTTTTGATTTAGTTTATTTAATTCTTCTAGAAATTCATCTGAACTTAAACCAATTGAAATATCGTATTTAACTATTTTATTAAGTTCATCTTTGTATGGTTGATTTAAGACAAATATTTCTTTTTTAAATCCTAGTTCTCTTAAGAAAACAGCTTCATCAACATTAGCTACAGCAACGATATTAAAGTCATTTATTAAGTCTAAACGCATGTTTAAGTGTGTACCGTAACCGTTAGCTTTAATTACAGGCATGATTTCAACATTGGGTGCTAACTTTTTCTTTATTTCAGATATATTATATTTAAAATTATTTGTATTTATTTCCATTATAGTTGGTCTTGTGATTTCCATTTTGTACGCCTCTTTATAATTATATCATATATTATTTAATTAATTTTTTGATTTTAGGTTTAAGATCATATGTTTCTTCTTGAATGATGGTTCCGTCTTCTTTAATGGATAGTTCTGGAATTATAATACCTGTTTCAAGTTCTATCCAATCTGCTACAAGTCTTCTATGACAGAAGTGTTCTTTATCAAGAACTGTTCCTGGTAATTCATGACATAAAAGAATTATTTCTTCACCAAATCTTTCTTTTAAGATATTCATAAAGTCATAAGGATTTAAACCTTTTAAACGAAGATTATAAAATTCTTCAATGTACCAGTTAATTAATTCTTCTTCTGTTAGATTATCGGGATTTTGATCATAATACTCCCACAAATAAAGCTTGGGAGCCATCTTTTTATATGCATTTCCAAAGAATCCCCATGCGTTACCACCATCACCAGTAATTGATACTAAGTTACCTTGTTTAGCGTTAGAATAACAACTAGTTCCTCTTATGATCATAAAACCACTCCCTTTAAATAGTATAACATGAAAAAAGAGATATAATTTATCTCTTTTAATCTGATGTATCAATATCTAAAGTAATGCTTACTTTATAATCTGGAAATTTTTCTTGTACTTGGTCATAGATATCTTTATAGATTTCTTCTCTATTAGGCATTTTAAAATCAATAATGATATCAAGACTTAGAGTTTTTTCTTCTTTATCAATAAAGAAACCATGCATTTCAAGTATTCCTTTATGACTAAATACTATTT
>CADBLZ010000056.1 GCA_902795675.1 uncultured Erysipelotrichaceae bacterium | reverse complement strand
ATCTTCGGTTAAACCGACAGCTTGGCACGTAGTTAAGTATAACGGTATAGATGGTAATTATTTATATAATAGATGTCATTTAATAGGTTTTCAATTGACGGGGGAGAATGCTAATCCTAATAACTTAATAACTTGTACTAGGTATATGAATGTTACAGGAATGTTAGAATATGAAAATGCTATAGCTGACTATATTAATAGAACTAATAATCATGTTTTATATCGAGTTACACCTATATATGATGGTGATAATTTACTTGCTAGTGGTGCTTTAATGGAAGCACAGTCAGTTGAAGATAATGGTGCTGGTTTAAGATTTAATATTTATGTATATAATGTTCAACCGGGTATTACTATTAATTATGCTAATGGTGATTCTAGTGGGCCTGAGTTTACAGGTAGTGGTAATACAGCGCAGACGAATATTCATACAGATGAACAAACACAATCTTCTACAGAATCAGAAGAACACGACTATGTTATTAATAAGAATACTCATAAGTTTCATAAACCAGAATGTAGTTCTGTTAGTAAAATGTCAGAAAAGAATAAATGGCATTTTCATGGAACAAGGGAAAGTATAATAGCACAAGGTTTTGATCCATGTGATATTTGTAAGCCATAAAAAAAGAGATATTTATTATCTCTTTTTAATGTTATAATATTTTTGTTTAGGAGAATTAAAAATGGAAAAAGAAAATAGGTTATCAATTATTGTATTTTTGAGCATGGTAATAGCTATGTTCGCTGGTGGATTAATAGGTAATATATCTTCGCATCCTAAGATTGGAATGTGTATAGGTGTTACTGTAGGTTTTGTTATGGGTTCTATTATTGGTTCACTTAAAAAAAAAGACAAAGAAAAAGTAGTTCATTAAGAACTACTTTTTTTATTCAAAATGGAGCAAGTGAGGAGAATCGGACTCCCGTCTCGACCTTGGCAAGGTCACATTCTACCATTGAACCACACCTGCATGTGTTATTAATATATCAAATAATAATCCTAAATGCAAGTAGTTTTTTGTTATTTTAAATAATTAATGAATATGGTATAATTACTCATGTGAGAAGGTTGAATAATTTGAAGAAGAAAATTGTTAGATTCTTTAAAAACATTAGAAATAAAGTAGCTAAATATATTTCAACAAATAGAATGTTTCTATTATTTGTTATATTCGCTTTAATAGAAACTATATTAGTAAGAAGATTTACAATAGGTAAATCTTTATCTTATAAACCAATCATTTGTGATTTAGCTTTATTAGTAATTATTGGATCAATTGGTTATTTTTTAAAACCAGTTAAACAGTATAAGTATTTTAGAAATTGGTTATGGATTATAACAGCAATATGTGTTGTTAACTCTGTTTACTATATTTTCTATACATCATTTGCTTCATTTAGTTTAATAGCTGAACTTGCTTTAGTTTCGTCTGTTGGAGATTCTTTAGTAGATAGATTTAGAATAATCGATTTTATTTATATTATATTTCCAGTAATGTATATCTTTATTCATAGTAAATTAAAGAGTGGTGCTTATTATACTTATGTTGGTAAGGTAGAAAAAGGCAAGAAGATGTTTACTGGTACTATCTTAGTAGGTATTATCATTCTTGCATTTACTTTAGTTAATATTAAGTCTTCTGATATAAGTAGATTAGTTAAACAATGGAATAGAGAATACTTAGTAAGTCGTTTTGGTATTATTTTATATCAAGGTAACGATTTAGTTCAAAGTATGATTCCAAAGATTAGTTCTTTATTTGGTAGAGATGCTGCTGTTAAGGAATTTAAAGATTTCTATTCAGTAGAAACTGTTCATAATAACAATAAATATACTGATGTATTAAAGGATATGAATATTGTCTTTGTACATATGGAAAGTATCCAATCATTCTTGATTGATTTAAATGTTAATGATCAAGAGATAACACCAACACTTAACTGGTTAACTAGAAATGGTTTATTCTTTGATCATTTCTATCCACAAATAAGTATTGGTACTAGTAGTGATACTGAGTTTACCTTAAATACATCTTTAATGCCTGCTAATAGTGGAACAGTATTTGTTTCTTATAATAATAGAAAGTTTGTTGCTATTCCACAAATATTAAGTGATATGGGTTATTACACTTTTAGTTCACACGCTAATCAATCTAGTATGTGGAACAGAAATGTAATGCATCCTAGATTAGGTTATCAAGAATTAATATTTAAAGATCAATTTGATATTGGTGATGATGATTCTGATCCAAGATGGTTAGGTCTAGGTTTAAACGATGTTGATTGGTTCTTACAATTAGAACCTAAGTTAGAAAAAATTGAAGATGAACATGAAAGATATATGGGTACTATTCTACAATTAAGTAACCATTCACCATTTGCTGCTACACCTTATAATAAAGAAGGTTATGATTATTTTGGTAGATTAGATTTAACTAATACATATATTAATAAGAAGGGTAACGAAGTTACTGATGATTATTTAGATGATACTGATTTAGGTAATTATTTAAGAAGTGCTCACTATGGTGATATGGCTTTAGGTACTTTCTTAGAATATATTCAAAATAATCCTGATTATTATAACAATACAGTATTTGTGTTCTATGGAGACCATTATGCTAAGTTAGCTAAGAAAGAATTCCAATACTACTATAATTATGATACTGAAACTGGTAGTGTTAGAAGAGAAGGCGACGATGGTTATGTTAATTATGATAACTTCGCTAATGATTTAAATAAGAATACTCCATTAATAATATGGACTAAGAATCAAGATGTTATGAGAAAACTTAAGGGTGTTAATCATAATGTTATGGGTATGTATGATGTATTACCAACTATTGGTAATATGATGGGATTTAGTTCTAAATATGCTTTAGGTCATGATATTTATGATACTAAAGATAATAATGTTGTTATTTTCCCTTCAGGAGACTTTATTACTAATAAAGTTTACTATAGTGCAACTACAGGTAGTTATGTTACTATTCCTCAAGCAGATGGTAGTATGCCAGTTATTGATGAAGATTATATTAGTAACTTAAAAGAATATGCAGAGAAACGTTTAAGTGTTTCTAATGATATTATTGTATTTGATTTAATAAAAGAAGATTTAGAGGAGGGGTCACAAGATAATGGCGAGATTAGTGGAAACTGAGCAATCAAAGAGTAAAAAGAGAGTTAAAGGTTTTGTTATTACTCTTATAATACTTGTTTTAGTTAGTGTAGGAGGTTATTTCCTATATACTAAGGTATTTAATAAAAAGAAAGAAAAAGTTGAAATTAAGATCTTAGATTCACTTGATGAATATGGTTATTCAATAAGTGATAATGATACTAAGTTATATACTGATGAATATAAAGTATTAAAAGCATTATTAAAAGAAAAAGATGTTGATATGGAAAAATATGCAACGGAAGTTGCTAGAATGTTCGTTATCGATTTATATACTTTAGATACTAAAGTAAATAAATATGATGTAGGTGGTATTGAATACTTCTACAAAGATAAAAGAGATATGTATAGTCAAAAGGTAATTGATACTTTATATAAGACAATGATAGATAATTCATATGGTGATCGTAAACAAACATTACCAGAAGTTAAGAGTATTGAAACAGTTAGTACAGAAGAAACTAAATACTTACTTGGTAAGGAAGTTGTTGATGGTTATTTAGTTAAGGTAACATGGACTTATAAAGAAGATTTAGGATACGATGATGAAGGTTCTATTATTGTAGTTAGAGATAATGGAAGTAATAAATTAAGTGTTGTAGACTTTCAACCAACTTTAAAACCTAAATATGATGATTAAAAGATAGCTAGAGCTATCTTTTTTAGTGGGATAAGGATTTATACTTGTTTTGGAAATAAGGTTTAGAATGGCTTAAAATAGGTGTTTTAAGCAAATAAAAAAGATGATATTTAAATCATCTTTTTAGTTTGGTTATTATTGTTGACCTGCAACATAGTCGCTTTCTACAACTTTTGTTTTACCAGTGAATTCCCAACCAGCTAATGTAGTTGATTTAGACCAAGTATATTGGTATGAAGTTTGGTAAGTTGTTGTAGCTGTAGCGTCGATTGTTTCAGTTGTATTTTTAACACACTTGTCACCATATAATGTATATGAATCATCAGGACAAGTATAATGATCTATTTTACCTTTTACAACTTTAACACATTTGTCACCTTGAAGTGTTGCTTCAGGATCTTCACAGTAGTATTCACCTGGAGTTGAGATAGTTTTTGAACACTTAGTGTTTTCACCTTCACCAGATTTAGTATATCCTTCAGGACAAGTGTAAGAGTAAACATCTTTTGGTGTAGCATTGATTGTTATCTTACATTTATTTCCTTCAAGAACACCACCGTTTGGACAACTGTAAGTTACATTACTACTTGGTGTAGCAGCAATAGTAATTCTACATTGAGTTCCTTCAAGAACACCACCATTTGGACAAGTGTAAGTTACATCATTTTTAGCTGGATAACTAGAAGTTGTAGTACCTTGTTTAATACATCTAGTTCCACTTAAAGTACCACCGTTTGGACAACTATAAGTTGTATGTGGAGTAGCAGCATAAGAACTTGATTTAACACATTGACTACCTTGAAGTGTTCCACCATTTGGACAACTATAAGTAGTTGATTGAGATCTTGTATAGTAAATATATTTATACCAGATACCTTTGTTTCCACAAGGAGCACCACAAGCAGCACCTGAAATAGCACCTTGAAGAACTAATTTAGAAGTAGTTCCTGTATAAGCTTTACCACTTGATGTGTAATATTTAACACCAGCATTTTGCCATGCACCATATACTACATTTGGAGTAGCAGCATAAGAACTTGTTACAATACATTGAGTTCCACTTAATGAACCACCATTTGGACAACTATAAGTCGTATGTGGAGTAGCATTATAACTTTCGTCTCTTGTTTGAGTTACAACACATTTGTCTCCTTGAAGTGTTCCACCATTTGGACAACTATAATGATTTTGTTTTGTAGCATTTGTTAATTTATAACAACTAGTACCATTTAGTGTATAACCAGATGGACAAGTATATGTTACATCAGTACTTGGAGTAGCATCTGTATATTTAATACAGTAAGAACCGTTTCTAGTATATCCTTCAGGACAACTATATTCAGTTCCAACCTTTGTTTTGATTGGATCAGCATAAACTACTTTAGTTGAACCATCAGATTTTTTAGCATCTGTAGTTATAGTTTGATCTGGACCATAAACTGGAGTAGCGTCGATTGTTGCACCAGTTGCAGTTCTAGTACATTTAGTACCATTTAATACATATCCTGATGGACAAGTATATGAAACTTTACTAGTTACAATTGCTTTTCTAAATTGATAGTAAGTAGTTTTAACTTTGTAAATGTTTCCTTTTACTGATACGTCTTCACCGTATACTTCTGAAGATGGGATAGTGTAAGCGCCGTCGCCAGTGTTTTTGTCATCTTCTTTTTTAGATACTTCGTCATCTTTCTTTGATTCTTTAGCACAATTTGTACCAACACAAGTATCATGACATCCGATAGTTTCTAGAATATAATCTTTTTGGCTTCCACAGTTAAGTTCAACCTTTAATACATATTCATCTTCAGATGTTTTTGTAACTTCAACTTTAGAACTAGTTTCGTCACAATATTTTTTGTTTTTATCTGTGAATCTTATTAATAAATGATTATCAACCATTTCTTTAAGAGTCATAGATGTTTTACTACCTACAGTTTGTGGTAGTCTAGACTTAGTATAATAACTAGTAGCAGCTTCTTTCATTGTATTAATGTTATCTCTATAAACTTCATCATAGAATACTTCCATGTCGTTTCTAGGGAATAACCAAATTAGAAGAACTAAGAATATTATTAATAAGATAACTTTAATAATAATATCTTTCCAGTTAATACCAACTCTATATGTTACATTATTTTCTTCGTACATAACCAAAACCTCCTATATATTAATTATCGCTTAAAGTTAAGCTCTTTCCTTTGTTCATTTCTAAGTTGTTTTGAGCCATACCTTCAATTGTTCCTTGAATTCTTTGACCGAATGTTTGTCCATCCATTAATACTGTTTCACCATTAGAATTTTCTTGAGTAACAGCTTCATCGATGCCCCATTCATAATCACAACCATTATTGATCCAAGCGTTAATTTCATCATATGATACAACATCATATTCTGCATCGCTTAAGAATTTGTTTTCTACATTCCAATGAGTATTTACTAAACCAGGTAATGAGTTAGCAAATATTAATTGTGCATCTGTTGTAAGTAATAATGCTGATGCAGGGTTAGCAAGTAGTTGTTCACTAGTGAAATGATATTCTGTTTTATCAATATATATAGTGCAACCATTACCTTTCATAATATCAGCCATTACTTGACCAACTTCATTATAGATAGCAACCATTTCTTCTCTACTAGTTGTTGCATAGATTGCGTTTTTCTTTTGTTGCATCCATTCATTTAATACATAAACACCATTATTTCCATATTGTGCAAATGCTGTAGCAAAGTCTACTTCAACACTTTCACAATCTTCAGCGTCAGCTCTAAATGAATCATCGCCACTAGCATAAACTACATGGTATAAATATTGATCTGTATTTAATTGAGAAATTAATAGATTTAATATATCTAAGTATTTTTGATCAATATCTTCATTTGATGTAGGAATATAATATCCATTAGCGAATAAGATTAAATCAGCAATTTCATCTTTAGTCCAAGCAGCACCAGTTGTTGGATTGATGATACCAGCATTATTTAATTCGTTATATAATGTAGTAGCACGTTCTTCAATAACATCTGGATCTTCGATATTAGCATATTCAGCAGCTCTTGTTACTTCTGGAGCAACTTCTGTAGTTTGTTCATTTTCTTCAGAAGTAGT
>CADBLZ010000055.1 GCA_902795675.1 uncultured Erysipelotrichaceae bacterium | reverse complement strand
GTCCAAGATATTGTCCATCAATTGAAGACAAAGTAGTTAGATTCTCTGATAAACCACGTCATCAATTATTCCTAGAACCAGAAAGTAGATATTATGATGATATTTATGTTCAAGGTTTCAGTACATCTATGCCACCAGAAGTTCAAGAACAAATGGTTCACAGTTTACCTGGTTTAGAGAATGCTAAAATTCTTAAATATGGTTATGCTATCGAATATGATGCTATTTATCCAACTCAATTAAATGCATCACTTGAAACTAAAGTATTAGAAAACCTATACACAGCTGGTCAAATAAATGGTACTAGTGGATACGAAGAAGCTGCATGCCAAGGTTTAATGGCAGGTATTAATGCTTCACTAAAAATAGAAGGAAAAGAACCATTAGTACTTAAAAGATCAGATGCTTATATAGGTGTCTTAATAGATGACTTAATTACTAAAGGTATAAGAGATCCATATAGATTACTAACAAGTAGAGCAGAATTTAGATTACTACTACGTAGTGATAATGCTGACTTAAGATTAAGAGAATATGGATATAACGTTGGTATGATATCTGAAGAGCAAATGAATCGTTTAAATGATAAAAAAGAACAAATAGCAGCTCTTAATAAATATATGGAAGATACTAAACTAAAAATAACTGAAGAAGTAAAAAATAAATTTATCGAAGCTAATATTCAATTACCAGTAGGTTCATTAAGCTTAGAAAAACTTATTAAAAGACCAGAAATTAATATGACATTCTTATCATCAGTAATTGATATTCCATTTAGTGATGAAATAAAAGAACAAGTTGAAATTAACTTAAAATACGATGGTTATATTAGTAAAACATATAAAGAAGTAGAAAAAATGTTAAAACTAGAAAAGAAACAAATACCAGAAGATATTGATTATGACAAAATAAAAAACATAGCATCAGAAGCTAGACAAAAACTAAAAGAAGTAAGACCAAAAACAATTGCTCAAGCTATTCGTATTAGTGGAGTAAATCCAGCTGATATATCTATCTTAAGCGTTTACTTAAAAAGGGAATACAATAATGAATAAAGAAGAATTTAAAGAATACTTAAATAATTTAAATATCAATATCAATGATGAAATAATGAATCAATTAGATACATATTACAAGTACCTAGTTGAATATAATAGTCATACTAACTTAACTGCTATAACAGAAGAAAAAGATGTTTACTTAAAACACTTCTATGACTCTATTCTAGTTGCATCATACTATGACTTTAATAAAGTAACTAATTTAATAGATGTAGGAACAGGAGCAGGTTTTCCTGGTGTAATATTAAAAATATTCTTTCCTAATATAGAAGTAACTTTATTAGATTCAAATAATAAAAAAATAACATTTTTAAATAACTTAATAAAAAAACTAAACCTAAAAGGTATCAAAACAGTTCAAACTAGATCAGAAGAATATGCACTAGCAAATCTAGATTCATATGATGTCGTAATAGCTAGAGCTGTCAAGAATCTACCAGAATTAGTAGAACTATGCTTACCATTAGTAAAAGTAAATGGATATTTCATATCCCTAAAAGGTCATGCTGATGAAGAATTAGAACTAGCTAAATCTGGTATTCAAAAATTAAATGGTAAAGTAGAAAGAATAGAAAAACTAAAATTACCAAAAGAAGAAGCTGAAAGAAATATCATCTTCATAAACAAAATCGACAAGACACCAAAAGGTTATCCTCGTCGATATGATCAAATTGTCAAAAAACCACTATAAAAACGGTTGGGAAATAACAATTTATTGAAAAAAAATACAAAATAAAGTATTATAAATAATAGAAAGATAATAGATTAGGGGCAGATTATATGAACTTAGAATCAGGAGTTTTACAAGTACATGTAGAAGACATAATTCCAAATAGATTTCAACCAAGACTAAATTTTGATGAACAAGCATTACAAGAACTTGCAGCATCAATAAGAGAAAATGGTATTATTCAACCATTAGTACTAAGAAAACTTGGCGATAAATATGAAATAATTGCTGGTGAAAGAAGATTTAAAGCAGCTCAAATAGCTGGTTTAACTACTGTACCTGCAGTAATATCTAATATAGATGATAACAAATCTGCCGAAGTAGCTTTAGTAGAAAACGTTCAAAGAAAAGACCTAACAGCTATTGAAGAAGCTAGATCATATAAAAATCTATTAGATAAAGGTTACTTAACACAAGAACAACTAGCTAAAAAAATGGGCTTAAGTCAACCAGCTGTAGCTAATAAATTAAGATTACTAAATTTAGATGATGAAGTACAACAAGCACTATTAGATGAAAAAATATCTGAAAGACATGCTCGTACATTATTAAGACTATCATCTAAAGAACAACAAAGAGATTGGTTACATAAAATAATTAATGAAAGATTAACAGTACGTCAGTTAGATTTAGAAATAAATAAAACACTAAATCCTAATACTAATACATCAGAAGGTCCTGCCATTATTGATGGACCTCGTACAGTAGCTGAAATAATGGCTAACGCACAAGATTTAAATAAGAAAAAAGAAAAACCAGATTTCATGGCTCCACAAGAAGTAGTGGATGCTCCACTTGAAACACTATCAATTGATAATAGTGAAGATATAATTAGAACACCAGAAGAAGAATCAACTAATGCTGTTGCTCAAACTGGAGAAATACCTAATAGAATTCCAGTTACAGAGAATATTCAAGGATTAAATATAGTAACACCTGAATCATCTGAAAACATCATTAAAGATGATCAAATTACTGAAAATGAAGGTAGATTCTTTAACTATGGAGAACCTAATGATTCAGTATCAGATTCTGGTGTAGAAGTATTTAGTTCACCAACATTTGGTGAACCAGAAGAAGTTGTTCCTGAATTTGAAGAAAAACCAGACATCATGAAACCAATGAATGAAACATTCACTAATGAACAACAAACATTTAACTTCAATCCTAATAACAAATTTTTTAATCAAAATGATGAAGCTATAAATATTGATAATGCACCAAAAGAGATTAAAAAAGAAGTTCCAAATCCAATGGAAGCAGCTAACTATCTTGACTATGAACAACATGAAGAACAAATTAAGAGTTTAGAATTAAAAGATGCAATAGATATCTTTAGAAAAGATGTTGAAATGTTAAATTCAAGTGGTATTACTGCTAAAATTGAAGAAATCGATTTTGATGATAATTATCAAATAACAATTCAAATAGATAAAGACAACAACTAGTTGTCTTTTTTAAGATATGTTGTTATAATCTAACTCAAAAAAGAAAGAAGAATTCTTATGATTAAGACAATCTCACTTAAAATATATCAGAATGATAAAATGATCGAATCAACAGAATCAATCAGATGTATTAATCATGATTCTTATATTGTTTTTAATCATAATGATGTAACTAATAAAATAAATAAAGATAAATATATAAGAGAAAATAATGATTATCAAATAGAATTTGATATCAATGAAAAAAATGGTCTACTTTTATTAAAAAAAGAACAACTTAAATTTGATCTTCCTATTGATAAATTAAGTTATCAAGAAGAAGTTAATAAAATAACTTTAATAAGTAAATTAAAGGACGATAAAGATACGACTAAACTAGAAATTGAAATAAAGGAAGTGTCATAATGACTGCATTTATAGAAAAAGAACAAGAATATATTAAAAGTAAAATAAAGGAACTAGGTTATGAAATAGATAACGTTGTCTTAAATACATCATCACGTCCAGAATTTGGTGATTACCAATATAATGGTGCAATGGAATTAGCTAAAGCTAATCATACAAATCCACGTGAAATAGCTACTAAAATAGTAGATTCTATTAAAGAAGATGATAGATATCAAGATATTAATATAGCAGGACCAGGATTCATTAATATTACTTTTAAAGACGAAGCATTAATAGATCATGTTAATGAATTAAATAGCAACATAAATCTAAACTATGAAAATGAAAATAAGAAAAAAATATATTTAGATTACGGTGGAGCAAATGTAGCTAAAGCATTACACGTTGGTCATTTAAGAAGCGCTAACATTGGTGAAGCTCTTAATAGATTAGCAAAATCTTTAGGTAATGAAACTATATCAGACGCTCACCTAGGTGACTGGGGAAGACCAATTGGTTTAGTAATGAAAGAAATCAAAGATAGATTTCCAGAACTTCCTTATTTTGATAAAGAATATAAAGGCGAATATCCAAAAGAATGTCCTGTAACAGCAGAAGACTTAATCTTAATTTATCCAATAGCAAGTGATAAAGCTAAGTACGATGAAGAATATTTAAATGAAGCTAGAGATATAACAGCACGTTTCCAAAACAAAGAAAAAGGTTTGATGGAATTATGGAAACAAATAATGGAAATATCTAAAGCAGATATCAAAAATATATATGATCAACTAAATGCTCACTTTGACATTTGGGAAGGTGAATCCGATGGTGCTGAATACATGGATGAGCTAGTAGAAGTATTAAAAAATAAACACGTTGTTGAGAAAAGTGAAGGCGCAGAAGTTGTTTACATAAGTAAAGAAGATGACGATCACGAAGTACCACCATTAATACTTATAAAGAGTAATGGATCAGCTTCATATGATACAACTGACTTAGCTTGTATTTTAGAACGTATGAAAAAGTTTAATCCTGATGAAATATGGTACATAACAGATGCTCGTCAATCTCTACACTTTGAACAAGTATTTAGAGCAGCCCGTAAAGGTGAAATAGTAAATGATAATACTGTTCTAGAACATTTCCCATTCGGAACAATGAATGGAGCAGATGGTAAACCATTTAAAACTAGAGATGGTGGCGTAATGGCATTAACTGATCTACTAGATATGGTTACAACTGAATGTGAAAAGAAAATCTTACCAAACATTACTGGTGAAGAAAGAAATACAATAGCTCGTCAAGTAGCAGTAGCAGCAGTTAAATATGCTGACTTAATACCATTCAGATTAACAGATTATAACTTTGATCCAGTTAAGTTTAGTGACTTACAAGGTAAAACAGGTCCATACCTTCTATACTCTTGTATTAGAATGAAATCACTACTTAAAAAAGCTGATGAACAAGGAATTGAATACAAATCATTTACTAAAATGTCTGATAAAATAGATCGTGATATAATCATAAATTTATTAAATTTAAGAAACGTAATTCTTAAATCATACAATGTAAAATCTCTTAATGATATAACAGAATATTTATATAAAATAACAAATTTATATAATAATCTTTATGCTAATAATAGAATCTTAACAGAAGAGGATAAAGATATTCAATCATCTAGATTATTACTAACAAAAGTAGTTTATGAAAACAATATAAAATTGCTTGATATCCTTGGAATAACAGTACCAGAAAAAATGTAATAAAAAACATTAATTTAGGTATTGTCTAATTCAATAATTTATGTATAATGATAACTAGTGATTTAATTGTTATGGGAGGGGTTTCTACATGAAACTAAAAGATTTAACTAAAGAAGAACTAGAAGCAATGTCTTATGACGATATTGCCGCTATGGTACTAACTGAAAAAAATAAACAAATGAAAATAAATGACTTATTCAAAGAAGTTTGTAAACTACTTGGTTTAAGTGATGAAGAATTTATGGAAAAACTACCAGCATTCTTTGAGGTATTATCTACAGATCAAAGATTCATAATGTTACCTAAAGGATTATGGGATTTAAAAGCTAAACATTCAATTAAAGTTGTTATAGATAACGATGATGAAAGTTTAGATATAGATGAAGACGAAGTTGAAGACATGGACGACGAAATGGACATGGAAGATGAAAACAATAGTCAAGATGATATCTATGCAGATGATGACGATGCATTAGATGATGATCCTGAAGAAGATGATATCAAAGACTTAGTTATTGTCGACGACGATGACGACGAAGCAAATGGTGAATAACCATTTGTTTTTATTTTAAAAGTAGTATGTTATAATACATGGGAAAGAAGTGATCACAATGTTTGATAGATTAGATACTATTAAAGCAAAATATGAAGCATTAACAGAAGAACTTAGTAAACCAGAAGTACTAGGTGATTATGAACAAGTAAAAAAATTATCTAAAGATCAAAAAGATTTAGAAGAAACTTATCTAAAATATAAAGAGTATTTAAAAGTAATTAATGATAAAAAAGAAGCAGAAGAATTACTTAATGATCCAGAAATGGGTGACTTTGCTAAAGAAGAAATTAACGAACTAAATACTAAACAAGAAGAATTAGTAAAAGAATTAGAAATCTTATTAATACCTAAAGATCCTAACGATGATAAAGATATTATCATGGAAATAAGAGGAGCTGCAGGTGGCGATGAAGCTAATATCTTTGCTGGTGACTTATTTAGAATGTATTCACACTATGCTGATAAAATAGGTTGGAAGATTCAAGTTCTTGATGAAGAACCTGGAGCAGCAGGTGGATATAGTCAAATAGAAGTTAAAATCAAAGGTGAAAACGTTTACTCAAAACTAAAATATGAATCAGGTTCACATCGTGTACAAAGAGTTCCAGTTACTGAAGCTAATGGACGTATTCAAACATCTACAGCTACAGTACTAGTAATGCCTGAAGTAGAAGACGTTGATATTGAAATAAATCCTAATGATTTAAGAATTGATACATATTGTGCTAGTGGACATGGTGGTCAAGGTGTTAACACAACACCAAGTGCTGTACGTATTACACACTTACCAACTAATACAGTTGTTACATGTCAAAATGAAAGATCACAAATTCAAAACAAAGCACAAGCAATGGAAGTATTAAAAGCAAGACTATACCAAATGGAACAAGAAAAACAAGATGCTGAATTAGGTTCAGAACGTCGTAACAAAATTGGTACAGGTGCTCGTTCAGAAAAAATAAGAACATATAACTATCCACAAAATAGAGTTACAGATCATCGTATAGGTTATACAACTAATAATCTTGATAGAGTTATGGATGGCGATTTAGATGATCTATTACAAGCTCTACAAAATGAAGATCAAAAGAGAAAACTAGAAACAGAAGAATAAAATGGAAGAGGATATTAAATACTTAAAAAAATATCTCCATCCTGATATTTCATTAGAAGATGCTATAAAAAGATTAGAAAATGGTGAACCAGTTCAATATATCGTTGGTGATGTAAACTTTTATGGTAATACTATTAAAGTAAATAAGAATGTCTTAATACCACGACGTGAAACAGAAGAACTAGTTGAAAAAACATATAACTATATAAAGAAGTATCTTCCTAATGCTAATAAAGCATTAGATTTATGTACAGGTAGTGGTTGTATTGCTATAGCTTTGAAAAAACTACTACCAAATTTAAATATAGATGCATCTGATATATCTAAAGATGCTCTAGAAGTTACTCAACAGAATGTTGATTTAAATAATACTGACATTAGAATAATTCAAAGTGATTTATTTAATAATATAGATAATAAATATGATGTTATTATATCTAATCCTCCATATATTAAAGAGGATGAAGAAATAATGGACATCGTAAAAAATAATGAACCTCATTTAGCATTATATGCTAAAGATAATGGTTTATATTTTTACAAAAAAATTATTCAAGAAATGTCAAAATATTTAAATAAAGAATTTATCGTATCATTTGAGATAGGTGAAAGCCAAGGATATGATATAATAAATATAGTTAAGGAATACTATCCTGAAGCTAAAGTTTTATTAGAACAAGATATGCAACATCTAGATCGTTTCATTTTTATAATAAATACACAAAGTGAGTGAAGCAAATGAGAAAAATTGTAATTAATGGTCAAAAAGAATTAACTGGGGAAATAAAAATAAGTGGTGCTAAAAATAGTGTTGTAGCATTAATACCAGCAGCTATTCTATCAGACGATAAAGTAACATTATATAATGTTCCAGATATATCTGATACAAGATCATTAATAGATATTATTAATCTATTAAAGTGTGAATCATCATACACTGATGAAACACTAGTAATAGATACAAAGAATATCCAAAATACATTGATTCCTGAAAGCTTATCTAAAAAACTAAGAGCATCATATTATTTCATGGGCGCTTTATTAGCTAAATTCCATTATGCTGAAATCTACTTCCCTGGTGGATGTAATATTGGTAGTAGACCAATTGATTTCCATATTAAAGGTTTTGAAAAACTAGGTGCTAAAGTAGAAATAGAAGGTAATAAATATATATTTAGAGCAGAAAAACTAAAAGGAGCTCGTATATATTTAGACTTTGCTTCAGTTGGAGCAACAATCAATATTATGCTTGCAGCTTGTAAAGCTGAAGGTACAACTTATATTTCAAATGCAGCTAAAGAACCTGAAATAGTAAATATTGCAACTTTATTAAATAACATGGGTGCTAGAATATCTGGTGCCGGAACATCTGAAATAAGAATTGAAGGTGTTGAACATTTACATAGTGCTGTTATTGATGTAATTCCAGATAGAATAGAAGCTGGAACATATACAATCATCGGTGCTTTATGTGGTAAAGATTTAAAAATAACTGGTATCATTGAAGATCACATTGATGCCTTACTATCTAAATTAAAAGAAATGGGCGTTGAATATAAATGTACTATTAATACATTAACTATCTCAGCTCCTAAAGAATATAAACCAGTCAATATAAGAACATTAGTCTTCCCAGGATTCCCAACAGACCTAGGACAACCAATGTGTGCCTTACTAACACAAACTAATGGAGTATCTATTCTAGAAGAAACAATATATGAAAATAGAATAGGTCATATTAAATATCTTCAAAAGATGGGTGCTCATGTAAGACAAGAAAATAGAACATCAATTATTATTGGTCCTTCTAAACTAAAAGGTACAGAAGTAGAAGCAACAGATTTACGAGCTGGAGCTTGTATGGTAACAGCAGGTTTAATCGCTGAAGGAACAACAACAATTGATAATATTGAACACATTTTAAGAGGTTATGAAAACATCGTTGAAAAGCTTACAAACGTTGGTGCAGACATTAAGATCATCGATGACGAAATTGACAAAAAATAATTAGTCTAGTAAAATTATAGATGTATTGGTGCATTATTCTAGTCGCAAAAAGTATTTGAAGGTGGGGCTAAAAATCCATCAATTGTACATAGACACTTTGTATATTTGCTTGGGCTGCCCAAGCTTGGGTGAATATATGATTTAAGATTTAAGGAATAATTATAACGGCATATAATCACATATCCTTTTATCCCGTCATACAAAAAATACAACGTACATGTCTTGAGTGATTACGTGGGATAGCAATTGAAAACGTAGTTGCAAAAGAGAATAAGAATACTCACTATGCGTTAGAGAAAATCTCTAGAGTGTATTGTATTATAAGGTTTGAAGTGCATACTAAGTGGTAATCGAGTAATTATTCACTAGATAATAATTAATTCCTTTAAAGAGAAATCGCCCGCGAGTAATCAGAGGTAGGAATTAGAGAAATTCGACTCGACCTAAGATGCAAAATTAATTTATAGTATAACCAAATACATTTTTCTAAGAATACTTTATATAAGGAGAGTTAAACATGAATAAAAATGTTAACTGGATATATAAAGTTTTTTTATTATCTTTTTTACTATCTGCAGTATTCAGTAGTATAACAGGATTAATAAATGAAGACTTAAATCCAGTAATACTAATCATTATATTAATAATATTTATTAGTATAGGTATCATCTTTGATATGATTGGTGTAGCTGTACTTACAAGTAAAGAAGCAACATTCCATGCTAAAGCAAGTAAAAAAATAAAAGGTGCTAAAGAATCAATCTTTTTAATAAAGAATAATACAAAAGTATCTTCAATATGTAATGATGTTGTCGGTGATGTATGTGGTATCGTATCTGGTACCTTAGGAGCATTACTAATTGTAAATATATGTAACACATTTGATTTAAACATAACTATTACAACAATTATTGTTACTTCTATAATATCTGCTCTAACAATTGGTTTTAAAGCAGTTGGTAAAATAGTAGCTACAAAGAAAAGCGATAACATTACATTTATGGTAGGTAAAATATTTTATTTTTTAAAAATAAGAAAATAGACTTGATTTAGATACTAATTATGATATAATACATTAGACACGAATTTCTATGTCTAGATATTAGATATGGCGGAAGGAGATAATTATATGAAGAAAGATATCCATCCAGAAATGAAAAAGTGCAAAGTTGTTTGTGCTTGTGGAAATACATTTGAAACAATGTCAACAAAGGATGAAATCCATGTTGAAGTATGTTCAGAATGTCATCCATTCTATACTGGAAAACAAGGTAAAGCTAAGAAAACTGGCTCTATTGAAAAATTTAATCGTAAATATGGTTTAAACAAAGAAGCTTAATACGGCTTCTTTTTGTTTTGTTTCACATCTTTTTTGATATAATAAACGTAGGTGATACACATGGGTAAATTATCTTACATGGCAAAAAGATTAAAAAATATGGACTACAAGAAAATGTTCAATACTATTGATTATTTACATGATAGAACTAAAAAAAGCAAAGTATCATTATTCTTTGATATTGTTTGGTGTGGCTTAAGATATCAAGCAGGTTACTCTGATTATAAACTATTTCAAATGTATGATCTAAATGGTAAACAAAGAAAAACAATTATTACTAGAGGAATAAATAATAGTATCGTAAAGAAATATAATAATAAAGAATTTACTCATTATTTTCATAATAAACTAGATTTTAATAAAAAATTTAATAAATACTTAAATAGAGATTGGATGGAATTAACTGAATCTAATTATGATGAATTCGTTGAATTCACAAAGAAACATAAAGAGATTATCGTAAAACCAGTTGATCAAAGTTGTGGTCAAGGTATTGAAATCTTTAATGTAACTAGTAAGAATGTTAAAGAAATATATGAAAACTTATTAGAAACAAAAAGAATACTAATTGAAGAAGTAGTAAAACAATGTAAGGAAATATCTAAATTACATCCATCCTCAATTAATACTTTAAGAATCGTTACCCTAAATCATCAAATCGTAGCTTCATATATAAGAATAGGTAACAAAGGAAACGTTGTAGAT
>CADBLZ010000054.1 GCA_902795675.1 uncultured Erysipelotrichaceae bacterium | reverse complement strand
TTTAGATTATCAAGATAACTTACTCACTTACCAAAATACTCAAATGATCAACTTATCAAACTTTAATATAAATGACTTATTCGATCTCAATAATCGTTTTCAATATGATTTATCCGACTTATCATCTAATGATATCTTTAATATAATTAAAACCAATAATTTTAAAACTAACGAAAAATACTATCGTGAATATGAAAAGTATAAAGTGTTCTTAAAACTTCCTAAGAGAGCTAAAAATCATAATGAATTAATTGATATTAATGAATGGACTGAATACTTTAAGAATGTTCAAAAGTACTATGATTATGTATCACTAGATATTAAAAGTGACTACGAAAGTTTTAAAGAATATATTAGTGATTCTGGTTTAGAAGATGAAATAGATCTTAATACTATTCCTGATGAACCTGAACAAGACTTTGAATTAGATTATGCAGCTGGTTATAGTGCTAATATAAATGTTTTAGTATATGTTATTCTAGCTGTAATAGTTCTATCCTTTATAACACTATATTTAGTAATAAAATAAAAAAAGAAGATTCAATCTTCTTTTTATTTTACTTGTAAACTTGTTATTGCTATAACACCAACAATATCATCGCTAGAGCAACCTCTAGATAAATCATTTACTGGTTTAGCAATACCTTGTGTAATTGGTCCATAAGCTTCTGCTTTAGCAAGTCTTTGAACTAACTTATAAGCATTATTACCAGCATCTAAGTTAGGGAATATTAATGTATTACATTTACCAGCAACAGTTGAGTTTGGCGCTTTTGTTTTAGCTACTTCAGGTACAATTGCTGCGTCTGCTTGTAATTCACCATCTAACATTAGATAAGGATATTTTTCTTTAGCTATTCTAGTAGCTTCCACTACTTTATCAACTAATGGATGTTTTGCACTACCCATTGTTGAATGACTAATCATAGCAATATAACTTTCGTGACCAGTTAATAGTTTAAATGATTCACTAGATGATTTAGCTATTTCAGCTAACTCTTCTGGATTAGGATCTTGATTTAAACCAGCATCAGAGAACACAAATGTTCCATTATCACCATATTCTGAATTAGGTACAATCATTAAGAAGAATGCTGATACTAGTTTAGTATTAGGTTCAGTCTTAATAATT
Source organism: uncultured Erysipelotrichaceae bacterium (assembly GCA_902795675.1). Classification (GTDB taxonomy): domain Bacteria; phylum Bacillota_I; class Bacilli_A; order RF39; family UBA660; genus Coprovivens. The sequence continues at coordinate 9,168 of CADBLZ010000054.1, read as the reverse complement.
TGAAGAGCTGGTCTTAAAGTATTTGCACTAGAGTGACAAGCACCAGATACAACACCATCCGCCATTCCTTCTTTAACCATCATACAAGCATAATAACAGTAATCGCTTAATAATGTTTCTTTAGCTTTATCTAAAGTCATACCTTTTTCTTTTCTAAGTTCATAAAAATCATTTATTAACTTATCAGTGAAATCTACTTTAAATGGATTAATAATAGTACATCTAGATAAATCAACGTTAGATACTTCTTTTATTTTATCTTCTTCGCCAATAATAATAATATCAGCAATATTTTCTAATGAAGCTTTACTAGCAGCTTCAAGAACTCTTGCATCCATTGATTCCGGAAGAATAATCTTACGTTTATTCTCTTTAGCTCTATTTTTTATATTTTCTATAAATTCACTCATTAATTAACACTTCCTGCTATGGCAACAGCAACTTTAACAGTAGCTCCAACCATTGGGTTATTACCCATACCGATAAAGCCCATCATTTCTACGTGAGCAGGTACAGATGATGATCCAGCAAATTGTGCATCTGAATGCATTCTACCCATTGTATCTGTCATACCATATGAAGCAGGTCCTGCTGCCATATTATCTGGGTGAAGAGTTCTACCAGTTCCACCACCTGATGCAACTGAGAAGTATTTCTTACCAAGTTCAGTTCTTTCTTTCTTATATGTTCCGGCTACTGGATGTTGGAATCTAGTTGGATTAGTTGAGTTACCTGTAATAGATACATCAACATTTTCCATATGCATGATTGCAACACCTTCTCTAACATCATCAGCACCATAACATCTAATCTTTGTTCTTTCAGAATGACCATATGGTATTTCTTCTACTATTTTTACTTCACCAGTATAATAATCGAATTTAGTTTTAACATAAGTAAAACCATTTATTCTTGAAATAATTTGTGCTGCATCTTTTCCTAAACCATTAAGGATTACTCTTAAAGGTTTTGTTCTAACCTTATTAGCATTCATTGCAATACCAATTGCTCCTTCAGCAGCAGCAAATGATTCATGTCCTGCTAAGAAAGCAAAACATTCAGTATCTTCTGATAAAAGCATTGCAGCTAGATTGCCATGGCCTAAACCTACTTTACGATCATCAGCTACACTACCCGGAATACAGAAAGCTTGTAAACCTTCACCGATAGCTTTAGCAGCTTCTACAGCAGTTGTTCTACCACTCTTATAAGCAATAGCAGCACCTACAACATATGCGTAACCTGCATCTTCAAAACAAATACCTTGTGTTTCTTTTGTTAATTTATAAGGATCTATACCATGACTAGCACAGATTTCTTTAGCTTCATCTATATCCCTAATACCATACTTATTTAAAGTTTCATTAATCTTATTTATTCTTCTTTCATAGTTTTCAAATAATTCTGCCATCTTAATTACTCCTCTCTAGGATCGATTACTTTAACAGCTTCATCGAATCTTCCATAAGTACCAGAAGCTTTTTCAATAGCTTCTTTAGGATCTATACCTTCTTTAATAAAATTCATAAACTTACCAAAGTTAACATATTTATAACCAATAATATTTCCTTCTTCATCTAAACCTTGTTTAAGAATATAACCTTCAGTTAACTCCATATAACGAGGTCCTTTTAAAGTAGTACTATAAATAGTTCCTATTTGACTACGTTTAACTTTACCTAAATCTTCCATACCACTACCTATAGGAAGTCCATTCTCACTGAATGCAGTTTGACTTCTACCATAAATAATTTGTAAGAATAATTCTCTCATTGCTACATTAATAGCATCACATACTAAATCAGTATTAAGAGCTTCAATAATAGTTTTACCTGGAAGTATTTCACCAGCCATTGCTGCACTGTGAGTCATACCAGAACAACCAATTGTTTCAATTAAAGCTTCTTGGATAACACCATCTTTAACATTTAATGTTAACTTACATGCACCTTGTTGAGGAGCACACCATCCGATACCATGTGTTAAACCACTTATATCTTTTACTTCTTTAGCTTGTACCCATTTACCTTCTTCAGGTATTGGTGCTGGTCCATGATCGGCACCTTTATGAACAGGACACATATCTTCTATCTCTTTAGTATAATTCATCATATTCACCTCTATATTTATTATTATAACAAAAAAAAGATAAATATATTACTATTTATCTTACTATTCTTGGTAATTCCGTTTCTTTTTTGCGTTTTGCTTCATCTAGTTGACTACTTACATAATTAATCATATTACTTTTAGTAACTGTTAGTAAATCAACTAACTCTTGTGGTACACCAGGAGTATTTAACATTCTATCCACTGCACTAACAACATTCTCTGCATTTACAACACGCGGATTTCTATTATCGCGATCTTCATCAGCAACTTTTCTAATTGGATTTATAATTGCATGATGTTTTGATACATACTCTTGTTTATCTTCATCAGCTCTTAATTCTTGCATTGGTTGTAAGTCATTATTTTCTCTTAAATATTCACCTATTTCCATACAAGCATCATATAAAGTAGAATCTTTACTTCTAAAAGTTTCTCTAGCATCTAAACGTGTATCAAACATTGATGGGAATCTTTTAACATATCCATCATGATAATTGAAGCCATCCTCAACTACTTGTTTTTCATGAATATCTATATTATCTAAAATAATAGCTCCCAATGTATATAAAACATAATCAAATAAATCTTCCTTTGTTGGTGATGCTTCTTCAACTAAACTTCTAGCAGGTTGATTAGCTATAGCTTCACCATCTGGTGATTTTAAATATCTACTTAATACAGATAGGTTATACTCTCTAACCATTCTAAATATACGGTTACCCATATTTTGATTGTTATAATTCTTAGAAGTTATTTTAATAGCTTCATCTAAACGACGAAATAAATCTTCTTTCATAACAATCACCCTATTCTATATACATATTATAGCATTATAATTGCTTATTTTCATCCCCAAATAATTTAAGATATTCAGGGCACTTTATTTTCATAAATTCTAGTACGTTTGAAATATAGTATTCTTCCTTAGGATTCTCTATACTTCTTTTCTTAAATGTTTCCATTAAACGAGGTAAATCATCTATACTAAATAAATCTTCTACACCATCAGCAATTAACCAATTATTAATCTTATCCATTAAATCAGGATGCATGAAAACTAATCTATCAAATTTTTCTTTTGTTAATGGTTTATTATTATTTATATTTCTTCTTACTACTTTTCGAACTAAATCACTATCATCTTCAGGAATCCAATCTGGACGATTAGGATATCGATATATTATCAAGAAACCTTCCTCTTCTAATTTCTTTACAGCATCAAAAACGTTAGGTATATATTCTTCATTTAATACAGGTACTGTTTCTGTTGATACAATTTCTCTAAATCCAGTTTGTAAATCTTTAAAAGTTTCAGCTGGTAAAGTATAGAGAGACGCATCATTACTAAACATCTTATCAAAAGCACCTGGCATTCTTTCAACTAAATGATATGGACCATCATCGTTTTGACCAAAAGAAAACACAAAGTCATCTCCACATCTTTTAGAAAATACAATCGCTATTCTCTTATCATCTGTTGCATATACATAAACTCCATGAGTTGATTTATGAGGTGTTAATTCTTTTAAACCTCTAGTACTACTTCCATGATAAACATATTCCATTACTCTTCACCTATCTTATCTGCCTTAATTATATCATAAAAAAAAAGGAACTTTGTTCCTTTTATTTAATATCTACACCACCGAAGACACAAACAGCATTAATATAAATAATTTTTTCTGCTTCTTTTTCATCGACATGTTTTCTCTTATCTTCTACACCACCGAAGATAGATGTTGAGCTAACTTTAACAGTTACACCTTCAGGTACAAATACATCAACACCACCGAAGACAGTAGTTACATTAATGATTTGTTCTTTTTTTAGTTTAGCTTTAGTTAAATCTAAATCAATACCACCAAAGATTGCTAATAAACTAGAACCTTCAAATTCATCATCTACTTTAACCTTTTGTTCAGAGAATGTTGCAAAGTATTCATTTGATCCGTTTAATTTAGCATTCATTTCTTTAATCTTTTGATTTAACTTATGACCAACAGTATTTTTAAATATTAATGATAAACCAAGTATTACTAAGATAGCTGGTAAGATTAATTTCCATACATATTCAAATGCAAATACACCTTGGCAAGCTAGTAATAAAACAACACCAACTACAACACCAATAAAATCTCCTGTCTTATCATCATCAGTAAATAAACCAATACCACATGGAACAAGTATAAATAATGTCCACCATCCATCAAATAATAAATTAAAGTCAATGATTTCTAAACTACTAAGCGCAATTACAATACCAAATACTATTAAAACAATTCCGTATAAAACACTCTTCATATATTACTCCTCCTATAATTATTATACTATATCTTTTAATATATTGTTTTATCTTCTTTATTAATAAACTTATTAAAAGTTTTAATTGTTTCTTCTCTATCTAATTGTTCTAAATCTATCATCTTATTATTACCTTTAATAAAATCATAGATATCATCATCTCTAAAACCAATCATATCAGCATCTTCTTTAGTATTACCATAATATACTTTACTAATATTACTCCATATAATTGCTCCTAAACACATTGGACAAGGATAACAAGTAGTATATAAAGTACATCCTTCTAAACTATAAGTATTAAGATTCTTACAAGCATCTCTTATAGCTGATACTTCAGCATGACTAGTTGGATCATTATCTCTTAAAACAGTATTTCTTCCACGACCAACAATCACACCATCTTTAATAATGACTGCCCCAAAAGGTCCACCATCATTTGTTTCTAAATTCTTTTCTGCTAAATCAATCGCAGCCATCATGTATTCATTCATTATATTCACCAAATATATTATAACATAATATCTCTAGTTCCAATATTTCTAACTAAACCTAGTTTCTCATTCATTCTATCTTCAACTGCATCATGAATATCTTTTTTAAAATTCTCACTTGATATTACATCTCTTAATTGAACATATAAATATGGATATAAATTCATCAAGTTATCTAATGAATCATGAATGTCTTCTTTTAGTTTTTTTAGTGAATAAGCATCTGCTGTTAATTTAAATAATTCAACATCTTCATCTTTTTTATTATCTGTACTATATAAACCATACTTAATTAAATGTGGTAATACAATCTCTCTTATATCAGCATGTTTAATAATTAATGAATTAAAAGCATTTAATCTTTCACATGGATCATTATATCTCTTAGCTTCTAAATCAAACATCATCTCTAATGCATCTGTTTCATCATCTATATGATGCGGAACATGATGTGGTACATTAGCATGATGAAGATTTAAAGAATGCTTCTTAGAATAGAATAAATACATTAAAACCTTATCCATATCATGTAATAATAATTGATCTTCTACTCCTAGATATTCTTCACCCATATATTTACTAGCTAAATAGTTAACAATCTTATTATGTGTATAAGTAAACTTAATATAATCCAAATTAGAGAAACTCTTTCTATTATTTGAATTTTCTAAAACTGACTGTACTTCTCTTAAATAAGATCTATCTAAACCATCTTTTACTAGAACTAACATATCATATAGTTCTCTTAAAGTTGCTTTTTCATCATCCAAAATAACATAGTGTTCTATTTCTGGATGCATTAATAAAAACTCATTTATACCTACTGCTTTATGAGCAACGTTATTATGCATCTCTGCTGGTATAAAACCATATAATCTAATACCATATCTTCTAAATAATCTTACTAATTCTTGTAATGATTTATACTTTTGAGCATCTTTAAAATTAGCCCAATCATATACACATGCAGAACTAATAACAACTGAACTATCAGTTGCGTCACATATATATTTTAGTGCTTTAATATATTCTTCTTCGAAGGAACCATCTCCCTCTATTCTATTTAAAACACCATCTATATCACAAAAAATAACATTCATATATCTCTCTCCGTCAAGATAAAACTATAGCACCAATAATTACAATAATCAATCATAATTATTGGCTTTTACTTGGTTTATGAATTATTTCAACTTCAACCCCTAAATGTTCTAATTCTTTATCTAATAAATTCATTGCAGGTTCAATAAATTCTTCTAAACCTAAACTTTCTAAATCCCCTTTTACTTCTTCCTTTATTTCTTCCTTTTTATTAAAAAACATAATAATAAATAAAGGACTTACTTTAGCTTTATTAATATAATTTGTTAAAGCAACCATAACGTCTCTTTTTAAATCAAATTCCCATATAGTATCAGAGGATGCTCTATATTTAGTTAAAAGACCTATAATATTAGGATCATTATATCTAGCTACTAAATCTCTAATTCTTCTAACATCCATATAAGATTTCATACACATTAAACCATAATTATAAATATCTGATAAATAATCAAATATACTTGAAGCTAATATGTGTTTATCAAAGAACTTCATATCACATTCATAATAGTGATGTAATATTTCACTAATCTTATTATTAAACATAATAGATATATTATGAAGATCTTGTCTATTTGGAACATAAGTAGGTAAATCATATACTATATCTAAACATTTACGCATGTCTTCACTTTGTTCTAAAATACTTTCTCTAAATTTCTTTAAATAATATGATTCATCCATTACTTCCATATTATCCCCTCTTAACGAGGTCTTATTATATTACAATTTAATATTACTAGCAAATAAAAAAGACCTTTAAGGTCTTTTATTCTTTTATTTCTTCAATATCAAAAGCAGTATATCTAATATCTAAATCAAAAGTTCTCTTATTTCCTTCAGGATCTTCTAAAATAAATTTAGTCTTACCACCATGTTTAAATGTAACATTTATAAAATATGCTTCTAAACCTTGATCATATTCTATCCAAACATTACCATATTTATTATCTTCAAATGATACTTTATAGTTATCATCAAAATTACCAAATTCTTCACTATCACTAATACCAATAGTTGTTTTGTATTCAAATGGTTTTTGGAATAATAAGAAACCTACTCCACATATTATTAATAATGAAATAACATAAGCTACACACTTAGATTTTTTATTTTCAATAACACCAGGATAAATTAATAAAGCTGCAAAACAGAATAAAGAACTTAATAAATGATAAGGCATCCAATATAAAGCTTTAGTTCCATAACCATATGCACTAGAAGCAGTAAGTACTAACATTGGTACTAGAATAATAAATGTCCACCATTTATCTTTCTTTAAATAATATCCAATAAAACCCATTGGTAATGTTAGTATTGTCCATATAAACCAATATTTATAATACCCAAATAAATTCCAACCAGCAGAACCAAATAAGATTTGTATTAAATATACTAGTGGTTGACTGATTAAAAAGAACACAAAACATTTAAGCATTGAATCAACATTTGATTTAGAATTCATAATAATGAAAATACCAAATAAAATCCATACTTCAAATGTAACTGTTATATCTATAAAAGATGTATTTACTGTCCATGGCATCATTGCCATAACAGCTGTATAGACACCAGCTAAGATTGCCATAACGATAACTTTCGGCCAAGTTAAATTAATTCCACCAAATAATTTTTTCATATAACTCACTCCTTAATATTGTCTCTATTATAATATAAATTAATTCTTATTTCTATATCGTAACAAATAAAAAGAGTATAAATAATTATACTCTTGTTCCAAAATGCTCTCCGTCTTCTTTCGTTATACAATTAATAACACGATTGTTATCTTTTCTTATTTCTTCAACATAGAAATCTTTAAACCTAGTTGGTAACACCCAAATAATATTGCGTTCATTATTAAACATATTATCAACAGTACTACGACCTAGAACAGCTAACTCTTCTCCCGCCGGAATACTATGATGTCTTCTACCATATTCACCTACATAATTATCGTTATCAAAATAGAACTTACTTAATACTTGTTCTTTAATATCTTCAGGTAAAACTGGTGTTTGTTCTAGTCGTGGTATTAAACATCTTATCTCAAAAGGAATACCATCACCATATGAATATGCTGGTGTTTCTAAATATGCTTCTTTACCAGATATAGTTATATAATCATATAAATCTCTTTCTGTTTCAACACACATTAAATTATCTTCTTTAACTTTAATAATATTTTTATATAAGTCTTCTTCATTCCAATGTTTTGTATTACTACGATGAACAAAATATGTCCATCCATATGGAATTAAAACATGCTTAATACCTTCATTCATAACTATTCACCTATTTAGATTCCCATCTACCATAAATACCACATGGTAAGATTAAATCAGAATCTTCCATCTTAATACCTAACTCATCACTTGAAATAATACCATCAAACTTTTTATTAACAGTTAGTAATAAGATATTTTCTAATACTGTTTTAGATAAACCTGTTGTATAAGAATTGATTAAGAACATTACTGGTTCATCACTTAATAATTCAGTACAATCTTTAACTAATTCATATAAATCAGTTTCAATATTCCATACTTCACCATTACTACCTCTACCAAATGATGGTGGATCCATAATAATGATATCGTATTTATTACCTCTTCTAATTTCTCTTTTAACAAACTTAACTACATCATCTACTAAGAATCTAACAAACTTATCCTCTACACCAGATGATTTAACATTTTCTTTTGCCCAATCAATCATACCTCTAGATGAATCAACATGAACCACTTCTGCATCTTCTTTTAAAGCAGCTACCGTAGCAGCACCTGTATAAGCAAATAAGTTTAATACCTTTAAATGTCTCTTACTATCTTTAATCTTATTTCTTAAATAATTCCAATTATAAGCTTGTTCAGGGAATAAACCTGTATGTTTAAATCCCATTAACTTAATATTAAAAGTTAAATCATTATAATGAACTAACCAAGAGTTAGGTAACTTCTTATTCTTAACTTCCCAGCTACCTCCACCTTTATTACTTCTATGATAAACAGCATCAACTCTATCCCAATATTCAGGATGTTTCTTATCATTCCATATAATTTCTGGATCTGGTCTTAAAAGTTCATAGTTATTCCAAGTCTCTAACTTATTACCTTCACTCATATCTAATATTTTATATTCTTTAAAGTCTTCTACAACT
>CADBLZ010000053.1 GCA_902795675.1 uncultured Erysipelotrichaceae bacterium | reverse complement strand
TGCTAGAAAAATATAATGAAGGCTGCGACATTGTATATGGTGTAAGATCTGCTCGTAAAACAGACACATTCTTCAAAAGATTCACTGCTGAAGGATTCTACAAGTTCATGGGTATGATGGGTGTTGATATTGTTTATAATCATGCTGATTATAGATTAACATCTAAAAGAGTACTTGATGAATTTGAAGGATATAAAGAAGTTAATTTATTCTTAAGAGGAATATTCCCAACAATCGGTTTTAAAACAGATGTTGTATACTACGAAAGAGCAGAGAGATTTGCTGGCGAATCTAAATACCCACTTAAGAAAATGTTAAACTTTGCTTGGGATGGTATAACATCATTTAGTGTTAAACCATTAAGAATGATAGCATCATTAGGTTTTATTATTCTATTTATTTCATTCTTAATAATGATTTATACACTAGTACAAAAGTTAACAGATAATACAGTAGATGGCTGGGCTTTCTTAAATATATCTATTTGGTTTATGGGTGGCTTACAAATGCTATCTCTAGGTATTATCGGAGAATACATTGGTAAAATATATAATGAAACTAAAGCAAGACCAAGATTTATAATTAGTGAAAACTTAATGGAAGAAGAAAAGTAATTATTTAATTACTTTTTTTTATTATATAAAAGTTATACTTATATATCTTATTTATTAATAATAATTATTTGAATAATAATCATATTATTCCTATAATAAACATAAGAGGAGAGTAATCATGATAAAAAAGAGGAATATTTTTATATGTATTTTACTATCTATCATTACTTTATTTATATACACAATATATTGGTTCATAACATTAACTAATGATATTGAAGAAATAAGTAATAGAGAAGAATATAAAACAAAAGGTTATATCGCTTTCTTATTATGTTTATGTACATTTAGTTTATATGGTATATATTGGACTCAAAAAATGTCTCGTTCATTATTTAAAACAAGACTTAATCGTGGTTTATATGCTAAAAAAATAATTGTAAAAAATATCCTCTTAGGCATCATCACATTAGGTATATATCCAATGTGTTCCTTAACATATGATTTAAATAAACTAATTGATGAATCTAATGCTAATTACTTAAAGAAAAAAATAAAAAGAGTGGCTTAAAAGCCATTCTTTTATTTTTAACTATTTTTAATATTATTATGTTATACTAATAATAGAGAGAAGATAGATATATGAATATATATATGATTTATACATTAAGACTTATAATAGCTACTATAATAGGTGCTCTAATAGGTTTAGATAAAGGTGTAAGAGGAAGAATAATTGGTATCAAAACATATTCACTAGTATGTTTAGGATCATGCTTAGTATCAGCTATATGTATGATAATGACTAATGAAATAGAACCAACTACTTTTGGTCGTGTTGCTGGTAGTATTGTTGTTAGTTTAGGTTTCCTAGGTGCTGGTGTTATATTAGTAACTAAAGATTACCAAATTAAAGGATTAACTACAGCAGCATCTATTTGGTTCACATCTTGCTTAGGTTTAGTAATCGGTACTGATTACTACTGGTTAGCAATCCCAGCTGTAATATGTTATTTCATCGTCTTTGTATTATTTTCTAAAATAGAAGATATATATAAACGAGATGATGAAGAAGATGAAGATAAAAAGTAACAAAAAATGTTACTTTTTTTAATTATATGTTAATATATAAAACTAAAGAAGGGATAGTATGGAAAATAAGGACTTTCTTAAATTTGCTAAAGAAGTAAAAGGTAAAATACCAAGATACTATTTATCATCTAAATTTAAAAGATTATTACCTGATGATGAACTACGTCAATCATTAATTCTTAACTTCATGGACTTAAATGTTGACCATAAAACATTTAATAACTTCTTAACTAAATTAGAAATAGATCCAGTCTTAACAACAAGACTTATCTATATCTTTATGAGATATCGTAGAATGACAGTATTCACTAAAGAATTTGTTAAAACTTATGGACGTAAGTTCTTAATTAATTACTATGACTTAATAGAAGATTTAACATTAGAAGAAGCTAATTTCATAAATGAACATATTGAACCAGAAGAAAAAAGAACATGGGTCTTCTTAAACTATATGAAAGATAAAGAATTAAAACCTAAATTCTTATCTTTACTTAATTGTGGTTTTACTATTACATACTTATGTCATAATGTTAAACTTATTAACTTACTAGCTCGTATAGTTAAAAATATTGAACCTGATTCAATAATTTTAAAATACTTAACAGATAATAAAGAAATGAGTAATGACGAGCGTGTTATATATTTAATAGCTATCTCTGACTTACCATTAACAGCTAATAATGATCCTTCTTATTTATCTTATCTATATCAAAAAATAACCAATTATTATAAAGAAACTAAATCATTACCTTCTAGTAGTGATATCTTCTTAATAGATTGTTTAAAAAGAAAAACAGATACTATCGAAGATGATACATATGATACCGTTAATAAAATAATAACAGGTAATAGTTTTGCTAAAGATAAACTTAACCTTTATAAACTAAAAATGATCGCCAGATTAATGGAAACATCTTATGAAGAAGTATCTAAACCAGCTTTAGCTAAAAAGAAAAGTAATCTAGAAGATACACCCGATAGTTATATAAAAGATCTTATTCTTTCTGAAAGAAGAAATAAGATTCAAAGACTAGTAGAATTAATAAATCAATATGAAGATAATGCGTGTCCTCCTATAAGAGAATTGACTATTAATCAAAAATAAAATATAATACACATAGAAAGCAATTACATAGGACATAATTATTATAAACATCTTTTAAAGAGAGTCTATGGTTGGTGTGAATAGATAAAGAAAGTAATAATTCCTACCTATTAGTGTAGTTAAAAACTACCGGTTAATAACCGTTATCAAGAATTAAGTATAAAAGGATGGTACCTGTGCATTAGCACTCCTTTAGGTATCATCCTTTTTAAATTAAAAAGGAGAATATATATGAATAATGATGCAATAACAAGTAGAGACAAAGACTTTGCTAAATGGTATACAGATATCGTAAGAGCAGCACACCTTTGTGACTACTCATCTGTAAAAGGTTGTATGGTAATCGAACCAAATGGTTATGCTATTTGGGAAAAAATGCAAAAAATACTAGATGACAAATTTAAAGAACTAGGACATGTTAATGTCGCAATGCCAATGTTCATTCCTGAAAACTTACTAAAAAAAGAAGGTGAACTAGTTAATGGTTTTGCTCCTGAAGTAGCTTGGGTTACTGAAGGTGGTGTTAATAAACTAGAAGAAAGACTTGCTGTTCGTCCAACAAGTGAAACATTATTTAGTGATTACTATTCATCTCATATTAGAAGTTATAATGATCTACCTAAACTATATAATCAATGGTGTTCAGTAGTTAGATGGGAAAAAGAAACAAGACCATTCCTAAGAAGTAGAGAATTCTTCTGGCAAGAAGGCCATACAATTCATGAAACAGCAGAAGAAGCCCAAATCGAAACACAAAAAATGATGGATGTATATGAATGGTTCCATCATGAAATTCTTGCTATACCATCTATTACTGGTCGTAAAACAGAAAAAGAAAAATTTGCTGGTGCAGAGTATACCTTAACAAATGAAGCATTAATGTATAACGGTGTAGCATTACAAGCAGGTACATCACATTACTTTGGTCAAAAGTTTGCTGAAGCTTATAACATCAAATTTGCTAACCGCGAAAACAAACTAGAATATGTTTATCAAACATCATGGGGAACAACAACTAGAATGATTGGTGGCTTAATCATGGTTCACTCAGATGATAAAGGTTTAGTATTACCACCTAGAATAGCTCCAAGACAAGTTGTTATAATACCAATTGGTGCTGATAAAAATCCTCGTGTTAATGAACTAGCTAAAGAATACTCTGAAGCTTTAAATAAGAATGGTATTGTAACATATATCGATGACTCTAAAAAATCACCAGGATTTAAATTTGCCGAAGCAGAAGTTAATGGTATCCCTGTTCGTTTAGAAATAGGTGCAAGAGATTTAGAAAACAACCAAATCACTTTTGCTCGTCGTGATACTTCAGAAAAAATACCAATGACTCTAGATAACCTAGACATTGTTAAATATACTTCTGAACTATTAGAAAAAAAAAAAAAAGATATGTATAATCGTGCTGTTGA
>CADBLZ010000052.1 GCA_902795675.1 uncultured Erysipelotrichaceae bacterium | reverse complement strand
TCTAGTGCACCAGCTCCAAAAAGAGTTGATATGAATCAAGGTGGTCGTCGTTTAAATAACGGTGGTGTTCAAAAAGTAGATACTCAAAAAGCCATTACAATGACTGTTAATAGTAAATATATTACAGTTGGTCCAAAGAATTTAAAAATCAAATTCACTCCAGGATTACTAGAAAAACTAGAAAATGGTGAATTTAGTTTTGAAAGAACTTATATAGATCAACAAGGCAATGAAATCAACCATAACTTCGTTGAAGACATTGATCCAGAAACATATGATTTATCAGTACCTAATTACAAGATCAACCAAATGAAAAAAGCAGTTATTAAAATAACTGATAAAGCATCTGGAATTGTACTAGGAATTGATTTAAAAGAAGAACTTGAAAAAGCTATGGCTAAGAAGAGAATTAATGCTGAAAGCAAAGCTCAAAGTGATACATTTGATCCATCAGACTTATCATTTGATGAATTAATGCATGGTCGTTCAAGATAGTTAAGAAGTACTTAAAGTACTTCTTTTTTATTGAAAAAAAGACTAAAAAATAGTATATTAATAGTAGAGAAATAGAATAGAAAGGAGTTTTTATTATGGCCAAAAATAAGGAACTATCTGTAGTAGAAAAAGAACTTGCTTATCAAGAATCATTAAAAAAAGAACAAGAACGCCTTAAAGCTGCTGGTATGGTTAAAGAATCTGAAACCATAATGCCAACAATGGTAGATGAAGACTCCGATAACGATAAAAGAATCGACTTATCATCAATTATACCTAAAGGGGAAAAGGATCTTTCTGGTGCTGATTTAATAAGTCGTGAAACAGAACTAAAAAGTGATGGTGCCGTTGTAATAGCATCCGTTGTTAATAACGAATTACAATTCCAAGAAGCTGCTCAAACACCTGAACAAATAGATATGGTTCAAAGAAAAAAAGATTACATAGCTAATCAAAATGATAAGAAAAAGATTAAAGAAAAAACTAAAAAGAAAAAAGTAAAACTAGATAAAAAGGGTCAAGGTGTAATTGCTCTAATGTCTCTTGTTGCTATAGCAATAATTGGTTTTACTATTTGGTATTATAAGAATGCTCCAGCTGAAGATAAATTTAAAGTTCTAACTGTAACAGTTGAACTAGGAGATGCATTACCACCACATATGTCTTCATATGTAACTCCAGGAATAGGGGATAACGTATCTGATTCAGCTTATACAAAAAATGTTGATAAAGTAAAAATTGATTCACCTGGTGATTATGAATACACTGTATCTCATGCTGGTAAAACTAAAACAGGTATCATTCGTATTGTTGATACAACATCACCAAGTCTAGAACTAAGAGAAGTAACTATCACTGAAGGTGATGCATACGATGCTGGTACATTCGTTGCTGACTGTACTGACTTAACTGGTTGTAACTTCGAATTTGAAGAAAAAGATACTGAATCAAAATATAAAGAACCAGGTAAATATAAAGTTGCTATTCTAGCTAAGGACGCCTTTAATAATCAATCAATCAAACAAACAACTTTAATTATTGAAGCTGTAGGTATGGTTAAATACTTCCAAAAGAATAATCCATTTGATTTCAACAAAGGTTATGAAGAAACAGAAAGATATGAAATTCACTTTACTAACTTCAATAGTGAAGCAATTATTCTAAAAGGTATTCATACTTATACTTATAAATATCAAGATGAAGAAATGTATAAATATGATTACAAAGAATTCTATGGCTTAAATGGTTACACATTTGATGATGCTAACTTAACTATTGTTAAAACACTAGATGCTTCAACAGTAGGTAATAACTATAGTACATTTGCTACAAGTATTAACTGGTTACAATCTGAAGGATTCAGTGAAACAACTGCATTTGAATAAAAAAAGAAGATATTAAATCTTCTTTTTTTTAACTTAAACTATCAAGTAAGATATTTATTTCATTAATAGATCTCTTATCATAATTTAAATTATATTTAAATATATGACCTTTTTCATTTTTAAATAGAACAAAATCATCGCCCATAAAAATAGTATCCATATTACTTAACTTAATATCATCAATATTAACACTCTTATCATCTAACTTACATAGATATAAAATATTATCTATCTTACTTAAATAATCATCGTTAATATTATTACTTAGTTTAATAACATTATTTCTCTTTCTATAGTACATAACAGTTGGTTCATAATACTTAAAATTATCTTTATCAATAACCATATTAGAACTCATAATAGAACTATTACCTTCATAATCAGTATCTATTTCTTCATCTACTGGATTATTGATAATAGGGCACATAACTTCATCAATAAAGTCTTCATTATCTGCACCATATAATTCGTTATTAACGATTGTAACAAAGTTAATTGGTTCATTAGAATCCTTTGTTTCATCTAATACCTTATTACCAAATAATCTAATAAGATCTTCTTTAACCTTCTTACCTTCAACTTTATTTAAGAATAGAGTATTACCATTTCTAACACCTAAGATCTTACTAATTAACTTATTATCTTCATAGACACCAATCATGATGCCTTTAGGATTACTAATAACATATCTTAAGAAACTTTCGCCCTTAAGACCAATCTTATACTTACTATCTGTAACACTTCTAAGAATGTCTGAACTATAACTATCAATTACCTTAATCTCATAGTTTTCATCTACAATATCAACATAAGGTACAAATGAATAAATCTTCTTTAATGATTCACGATATAACTCACCAAGACTATTTAAACGACCTTTTAAATTAACTTCATAATTATTATCATCATAAATATCTTTAAGAATATCATCATCAGTATTTCTAACTAATAAATTATCATTTAAAGTAATGAATTCCATAATTCTATTAGCACTAATAACATTTAATTTACTTATACCAAATTCTTTTCTTAACTTATCTATCTTCTTATAATTAGAAATAATAACACCAAAGTTATCTAAGATTAAATCATAGTAACCTTCAGCTACTAAAACTAAATTCTCATCATGTTCTAAGAACTTAACTAAATTATTAGTTACTTTTAAATCATTAATTTCACAACCATTAAATACCTTAACTATATCTTGTAAAGATATAGGTCTTCTATTTAATTCATAATACTTAGTTGAAATAGGGAAGATATCATTACTTACATTAACATACTCTAAATAATCTGGCATGAATGTATTTAAAACATTCTTCTCATTCATATACTTCTCAGTAAACTTATAACTCTTACTAATAAGATTATTAATAATATCTTTATACTTTTCATATTCAATAATTTCATTAATATTATAAATATCTAAATTATACTTATAAGTTATCTTATTATTATCTGGATATATTTCAAAATTAATATCATTAATTAAATCTTTATACTTATTAATACATTCTAAGTCTTTCTTTTTAATCTTATAACTTAACTTAATATCATAAATAAGATAGTTAATAATATCGTTGATATTATATCTTTCATCTAATTCAT
>CADBLZ010000051.1 GCA_902795675.1 uncultured Erysipelotrichaceae bacterium | reverse complement strand
TTTCATCTAATTCATCTAATAATTCATTTACGTCGTTAATAACTTTAACATTATTAACATATTTAGCATAAATATCATAATTATTAGGTTTCTTAATATTCATCTTATTTAAAGCATTTTCGATATCAAATCTCTTATTAACTAGAGGTCTTATAACATGTTCAATTAAATCATCAAAAGACTTTTTCTTAATATGTAAGAACTTAATATATTTATCTTTAATAGAAGTAATATCAATATTATAGAAATTCTTATAATATTCATTATTACCATTAACCAAACTATCTAGTAGAATACTTAATTTCTTATTTCTTAAGAACTCTTTACCTAATTCATTTCTTCTTTTATAAATAATGTTTTCTTTTAACTTAAAGTTGGCTCTAACAATATTATCAAACTTTAAACTATAACCATCTCTAATACGACCAATATAATAGTTAATAAAGTTCATTGTATAATCATAAATATTCTTATTAACAGCAAATCTTTCATTACCATTATAATTAACGTAAGAATAGAACATATTAATAATATTATTATATGAATCATAATTATTATCTAATAATAGATAAATAATATTATCTAAATAAGTATTTCTTCTAACTTCTTTACTAAACTCATTAATATCATCATAATACTTAATCTTATCTAAGTTCTTAATAATCTTCTTAGACATATTTTGAAAAATCGTATTATTATTTTCTTTAAAAGATAATACTAGTTCATTAATAACTCTTTTCTTTAAAGATATAACTTGATCTAAACTAACATCTTTATTACCGTTACTAATAATCTTAATAGCATTATCTAAACCAAATACTAAATAGAATAGAATAGTACACTTATAAGTAACAACATTAATCTTACTTTCATTCTTACTTAATAAAGATTTCATTCTAATAGTTTCAAATAAATAATTAACTTCTTGGAAATCAATCTTATCTAATAATTCATCATCTATATTAAATAATAACTTAACAATTCTCTTATTATAGAAAATACTTAAATCAAAGATATCAGCTGATTCAATATAATTAATAATATCTTCTTTCTTTAACTTCTTACTAATAATATCTAACTCTAATAAGTCATTTATATTAATATTTTTACTTCTTATTAACTTAACAATTTCTTCGTTACTTAGATTATTAATAATATAAGGAAGATATAAATAAGTAAGAGTATCAGCGTAATTAAATAAATTTAAGCATTCATAAATCATATTATGATTAGATTTATAAACCATAATAGGGCTATCTAAGAAACTCTTAATAAAGAACTCATCATAAATATTAACACCTATATTTAAGTGTTCTACCTTCTTTAAAATATTACTATTTTGTAACATATTAAATGAAGACTTAAAAGGTAATCTATTAAGTAATAACTCAATAGAGTAACTACTAGCATCAATAATATATTCATCATTTCTTAAAATATTTAATATTTCTGATTCATTAAATAGATTAAGCATTGTTTCTGTCTTAATACCATCACTAAACTTATTAAATAAACTATAATCGTTCATAATCATATTACGATTATCTTCACTTAAATCTAAGAATGGATTAACAGTGATAGAATTCTTTAAACATTTCTTTAAATTATCTTTACTAAAGTATTCATTAGCTAAAGACTTATCATAGTTATAAAGTACTTCTAATATATTACTAAATGTCTTACCACTAATATCTTTAGCTTTATATATCTTGTTTAATTCATCAATATTAAATAGATTTAAATACTTCTTATCAAATTTGTTAATGAATTTATTGTTCTTCTTTAATAGGGTATAGATACTTTTATTATTATTAAATAGTAAAGAATTATCTTCTATCTCATCATAATAACTATTTAGTAAACTTTCAATCTTCTTAATACTCTTAATATTATTATTAATATATCTAGAGAAGTTATTACGTTTTATCTTACTAATTAATAACTTATCTTCTTTAACTTTCTTAATATCTATATCTAAACTATGATCTAATACTTTACTTAAATAATCTTTATTATTAATAACTTTCTTAATTAACTTATCATCACTATTAATAATTAAACTATCTATTTCATCATAGTTATCTCTTTTTAAAAATAACTCTTTACTATCTAAAGACTTATATATATCAATATATAAACTAGTATCTCTTATTACATCTTTATATTTATCTTTGTTATTAAGAATATCTATCTTTTCTTTATCTTCTAAACTAACTAATAAATATCTTAAGTACTCAATATAAAACATATAATCATTAGATACATCACTAACCAAATAACTAAATGCTTCTAACTTATCAGATGAACTATCAACAAAAGATCTTATTTCTTCTAACTTCTTACCATCCATGTCATAAGTGTTGTTAGGAGTATAAAGTTTATTATGAATAATATCTTTTAAATAAGTTTTATATATATTGTTATCCATCATAATTCCTCTTATTCTTTTAATTATTATACCATTAATACGCTAATCCTTAAATAAAAAAAGATGAATAAGTATTATTCATCTTTTACTTCTTCTGGATTACTGACTTCCTCATTTACTACTTCAGGTTCAACAGGTTCATCTTTAATTAAAACAGCATGAACTACTAAACGTTTATTGTTATCTAAACAAGTAGATAGAGTAAGTATCTTATCTTCAGGTCTAACTTCAGTATTAAGATTAGCATAACTTCTATTCTTTAACATGTTAACAAACTCCATAAACTCTTCATCATCGTCAAATGACATTTGTAAATAATCATTTGTAACATTTATTTCATAGTAAGCAAATACTTTCCATTTAAAGTCACCATATAATGTATTAAATGTAATATATAAATTATCTGTATTTTCACGCCAGCTAGCTTTTCTTACATTTTGTAGTGTACCAAACATAACACCACTATCATATCTATTATGACCATAAATAATTGTATTCTTATCTAACTCTTTAATGTTATTACGGTAATCCATAAATACCCAACCATTAAAGTCAGCTTCTTTATAATAGTTATTATTTAAATAATAAGCATTATCAGTTGTTTGTACTAATGGATAATCAATATTAGTACCATTAACTTTTAACCAACCAACAGTTTCATCATTAATTTCCATTAATTTCTTATATGTTGGATTAATTCTATATGGATCAGTTGGATCAACCTCAATTGGTTCATCTTCAACTTCTTTTAATTTTTCTTCAATATCAGCTTTAATACGTTCTACATTCTGTTCAGAAACATAATTATTATATAAAACATAACCTAAACTAACACCAACGATTAAAAGTATTACAATCGCACATGTTGTTAGGGTAGTAAGAACTACTTGTTTAATATAATTCTTCTCTAAATAATCTTTTGAATATTTAAGATTTAACTTAATCTTATATTTTTTCTTTAAAGAATCATTTAATACTCTAAGTTCTCTTATTAAATCAGGATTATTAATATCATCATGTATTTGTACTACAATCTTTTTCTTCTTACCATATCTTTTAAGAATAGCACATAGATTATTTAATAATTCTTTATCATATTTTTCTAAATGAATAACTCTTAAATACTTATTAATAGCCATGAAAGCTTTGAAGTCTTCTAAATCATCGTTATTCATATCACTTATTCTAAGTGAACCTTTATAATAAATCTTTGAAATAGAATCTAAGTTATTCTCTTGCATAAACTTACTAGTAAATAAAACTTCATTACGAGCACTTACTTTAATATCATACTTATCTAAGTAATCAATCATAAAAGTAGGAATCTCATAACAATCTAAGAATTTAATATTACCGTTCTTAGTAATTAATTCACATAATGAATAGATTAAATTATCATCATCACTTAAAACTAGTGAATTAATACTACTAATTCTTTTTAATAAAGGAAGTATTAATAAAGCAAGTTCGTTATTAGAAATAGTAACAACACTAATATTTCTTTCTTTAACTAGATCATTTAAGAATAAACTAACAATCTTACTATTAGCTAAGATATAGTCATCACTAAATATTAGTTCCTCATTACTAATAACGTTAGTATTTAAAAGATTTGGTTCAACCGGTTTATTAATACGATACTTAAAAAGAAGGTTATTATCTTTAATACATACAGTTATCTTTTTAATAATAATCACCTTCTCATTCTATCTTCTTATATAATAATACCATAAAATGTAAAATAAAATAAAAAAAAATACACACGTTGTAAAAACATGCTATAATTATCTTAGAAAAATAGAAAAGGAGACTGAGTTTATGAAATTAAAGAAAGTAATAATGAGCATGGTTCTAGCATTTGTAGCTTTTGCTATCGTTGGTTTAGGACAAGTTAAAGCCATTAGTAATTACAGAGTAGTTTGTGATGGGGAACTTGAAATTGGTACAAACGGACATTGTTATTTAATTGCTTTATTAGAAAATAATGAAACACTTCATGGTGTAATTGCTACTACTGTTGTAGAAGATTTAAAAATCGTTGGTACTAACTCTGGTAACTCAACTACTGTAGCTCCAACTGGTGTTGCTATTGATGGTGCTAAAGTTGGTAATACTGATTACAAATGTGATGCTAAAGCAGTTGGTTTAAGTGCTGGTGGTGTTACAATTAGTAATCCTGGTATTTATGCATGTTATGGTTTTATTTCTAAAACAACTGAAAATGCAATCAAAAAAGATTACGATTCAACTATGCAAGCTTCTGCTCCTGCTGCAACAAAAGGTAACACAGGATATACAATTTTAGCAGACTTCACTGTTGCTTTATCTGATGACTTAGCTAATTCTAATTCAAGCATTGAAAAGTGTGGTAAATTATGTATTAGTGCTCAAGCTGCTGCAAACTCTACTGCATACGGAATGTTAGCAGGAACTGGAACAGTTTGTGATGAAATCAACTTAAGAGTTGAAGGTACTCCAAATCCTCCAACAGGAAGCTTCGTTTCATATATTGTATTAGTTGCTGGTGCATTAATTGCTATCGCTGCTATCGCAATTGCTAAAAAACGTAATAAATTCTATAGAGTTTAATAAATAAAGACCTTCGGGTCTTTTTTTATTTAATGTAAAGTGAAATCTTAAAACCTTTACACTCTAAAAACAATTATGTTACAATAAGTATGGGAAGGTATGAGAGTTATGGCAATAAAGAAAAACGAAAGTTTTATTCCTGCAAGGAATTATGTAATTGCAATTCTAATAATAGCACTTATAATCGCTGCAACATGGTATGGTTTTGCTTGGTATAAAGTTATTAAAGAGAATAAAGTATCACAATCTTACTTAACTAAAAACGATATTATAACAAATACATTTAATTCACTAGATGAAATAGATAGTGTTCTTAGTGAAGCTGGTAATTCATACTTTATTTATGTAAGTTATACTGGCGACGAAGATATATATAATATGGAAAAAGATCTAAAGAAAGTTATTACAAAATATAACTTAAGTTCTTCTTTCTATTTCTTAAATGTTACTGACATGAAAGACAAAGATAATTACATTGATACAATTAATGAAAAACTTGGTCTTACAGATAGTAAAAAGAAAGTAGAGAGTGTTCCAACAATACTTTATTACGAAAACGGAGAATTAAAAGACTTGATAGTTCGTTCAGATAAGAATATAATGAATTCTGGCGACTTTCAAAAGTTACTTGATGTAAATAAAATAACTAAGTAAAGGACCAATGGTCCTTTTTTCTTTAGGAGGAAAAACATGATAAATATTGTATTATTTGAACCAGAAATACCAGGTAATACTGGTAACATAATGAGAACATGCGTAGCTACTAATAGTGAACTTCACTTAATTAAACCATTAGGTTTTAGTTTAGACGAAAAATATATAAAAAGAAGTGGAGTTAATTACATTGATAAATGTATTTACCATGTATATGAAAACTGGGATGACTTTTATAATCAAAACAAAGATAAAGGAGAATTCTTTTTCTTAACTCGTTATGGTCATAAACCACATACATCCTTTGATTATAGTGATAATAAAAAGAACTATTACTTTGTCTTTGGTAAAGAATCAACTGGTATTCCAAGAAGTATCTTAAAACCTCATTTAGATAAATGTATGCGTATGCCAATGACTGATAATGTTAGAGCACTCAACTTATCTAATACTGTAGCTATCATGACTTATGAAGCTTTAAGACAACAAGATTACAATGACTTATTACGTAGTGAACCAGATGACAGTGGTCATAAAGGTGATCAATTTATAGAAGATTATAATGAAGAATAATGATAAAATATAATTATAGAGGTGTTATTTATGAATTGTAAGTATTGTGGTGCAGCTTTACCTACAAAAGGTGGTGTTTGCCCAAACTGCGGTAAAATGGTTCCTGTAAGTCAACAAAAAGAAATGAAAAGAATTCTTGACCCTAAATGGAACGAATATCGTAATCAACATACAGATCTATATAAAAGAGAATCTAATAATGATTCAATGAAACATCTAAACGATAAAGCAATTGGCAACATCGTAATTGCTTGTATTGTTATTTTTATCGTGATTATCTTGATAATTCTTGCAAATCATAAATAATGTGTTATACTATAACTACAGATTTAAGTGGGCGTAATATCCCACTTTTATTATTATATTAAAGAGGTGATATTGATGGATAAAGTCCTAGAAAAAATAAGAAAATCTATTGAAAAACCAATGGCTGATATGAATGTTCAAGTAACTGACATAACATATCATGAAGATGGTGGTTATAACTTTATGACTATTGAATTAGATAAAGTTAATGGTATTGATTTAGATACTATAGTAGAAGCTACTAATATCATAAATCCAATAATTGATAAACTAGACTTAATAGATGATCAATACATCCTAGATATAGTAAGTAGAGAAAGAGGAGATAAATAATGGCAAGAAAGAGAAAAGATACAGTTGCTGAAACTGGACATATGGATCCAATAGCTTTCTTAGAAGCTGTTAAATTTGTTTCTGAAGAAAAAGGTATTTCTGAAGACATCATCTTTGATGGTATGGAACAAGCATTAGCTGCTGCTTATAAAAAGAATTTTGGATCAAAAACAAATGTAAAAGTAAGAATAGATAGAGAAACTGGTGAAATCAAAGTATTCTCATACTACATTGTTGTTGATGAAATCGATGAAGGAGACATCACAATCGATGAAGAAGGTAATGAAGTAGAAGTACCACCAGAGATTAATTTAGATGCTCAAATCTTACTTGAAGAAGCAGTTGAATTAGACCCTAACGCTAAAGTTGGTGATCAAATTGAAAAAGAAGTAACTCCACAAGACTTTGGTCGTGTTGCTGCTGCTACTGCTAAACAAGTAATTACTCAAAAGATTAGAGAAGCTGAAAAGAATTCAATCATTGATGAATTCCAAGATAAACAAGATGAATTATTACTTGGAACATTAGCAATGGAAGATGCTCGTAACTACTATGTTGATTTTGGTAGAGCTCGTGGTGTTCTTCCTAAAACTGAAATGATTCCTGGTGAAGAAGTTAAAATGGGTTCATCTATTAAGGTTTATGTAACTAAAGTAGAAAGTTCAACAAAAGGACCTCTTATTTTACTTTCACGTAAACACTATGGTTTCGTAAAAAGATTATTTGAATCTGAAATTCCAGAATTAAGAGAAGGTAAAATTGTATTACATGCAGTTGCTCGTGAAGCTGGTGTAAGAAGTAAAGTTGCTGTTGAATCATTAATCGAAAACATTGATGCTATCGGTTCATGTATTGGTGAAGGCGGAAAACGTATCTCAGGCATTTTAGAAGCTTTAAACGGTGAAAAAGTTGATTTAGTACTTTATAACGAAGATCCTGCAGAATACATCAAGAACGCTCTAAATCCTGCTAAAGATGTAGTTGTATCAATCGTTGATCCAATGAAGAAAGAAGCTCTTGCTATAGTTAACGACGAAAACTTATCATTAGCTATTGGTAAAAAGGGTATCAATATTAAATTAGCTAGTCGTCTAACTAAATATCATATTGAAATTAAAACTCAAGAACAAATTCAAGAGGAAGCTAATCAAGCTTAAAGAAAAGGAAGTGATCTATTATGAAAAAAATACCTGAAAGAACATGTGTTATAACACGTGAAAAATTACCAAAAAAAGATTTACTAAGGGTAGTTAAAGACAAAGAAGGTAATGTCCTAGTAGATCCAACTGGTAAATTAAATGGTCGTGGAGCTTATGTTAAAAAAGATGTTGAAGTAATTAACAAAGCTCGTACAACTAAAACTCTAGAAAAAATTCTAGAAATAAAAATCCCTGATACAATCTATGATGAATGTATTAAATTAATAAGTGAAAAGGACGGTGAATAATTATGATGAGTGTTAAAGAATATGCTACTGATACTGGTTATAGTGTTGCAGAAATACTAAAGAAATGCCAAGAATTAGGTATTAAAGTTAGTACAGGTGACGATGAACTATCAGAAGATGATATCATCATCCTAGATAACACTATGAGTTTAATTAGTACTGATACAGAAACTAGTTATGAAGATCAAGATGAACTAGATGAATCTGTAGAAGACTTAGTAGAAGAAAATAACCTTGATCGTAACTATGTAAACACAACTAAGAACCAAAAACTAAAGAAGAAGAGTCAAATCCAAAGTTCAAAAGAAGAATACATGTCTAAAAGAAAAGAAATGTATAAACATAAAGATAAACTAATGGATAATGCTGAAGATAAAGATGTTGTTCTATATCGTGAAGGTATGACTGTTCAAGATTTAGCTACATCACTAGATGCTAACTCATCTGATATTATTAAAAAGATAATGTCACTTGGTTTAATGTTAAGTCTTAATAATCCAATTGATTTTGAAACTGCTGAAGTAATTGCTTTAGATTATAAGAAAACATTAAAGAAAGAAGAAACTCAAGATAAATCTAACTTCGAATCATTTGAAGTAAATGATAAAGAAGAAGATTTAGTTTCTCGTCCACCAATCATTACTATCATGGGACATGTTGACCATGGTAAAACAACATTACTAGATTACTTAAGAGAAAGTAAAATAGTAGATTCAGAATATGGTGGAATTACACAAGCAATAGGTGCTTACCAAATAGAACATAATGGTTCAAAACTAACATTCATTGATACTCCAGGCCATGCAGCATTCACAGAAATGCGTGCTAGAGGTGCTAGTATCACTGATATCGTAATCATTATTGTTGCTGCTGATGATGGTGTAATGCCTCAAACAGAAGAAGCAATCGACCATGCACTAGCTGCTGGTTGTCCAATTATCGTTGCTGTAAACAAAATTGATAAACCTGATGCTAAACCAGAAAACATTAGAAGAGAAATGGCTGAACATAACATAACTCCAGAAGAATGGGGTGGAAATATTCCGTTCGTTGATATCTCTGCTAAGACTGGTGAAGGTATTGATTTATTACTTGAAACTATTATTGCAACAGCTGAAATGCAAAACTTAAAAGCTAACCCTAACCGTTATGCTTTAGGTACAGTTATTGAAGAAAAATTAGATAAGAATATCGGTGGTGTTGCATCACTAATCATTCAAAATGGTACTTTAAGATTAGGTGACCCAATTGTTGTTGGTACAACTTATGGTAAAGTAAGAACAATGAAGAGTGATACAGGTGAATCTATCGTTGAAGCTGGCCCAAGTACTCCAGTATCAATTACTGGTTTAAGTGGAAACCCTGCTGCAGGTGATAAATTCATGGCTTTCGAAACAGAAAGTGAAGCTAAAGAAATCGCTGAAAAACGTGCTTTAAATGCTCGTGAAAATAAATTCAAGAAACAAGTAATCTCATTAGATAACTTATTCTCATCAATTGATTCTGATACTAAAGAAATCAATGTAGTATTAAAAACTGATGTTCGCGGTTCAGAAGAAGCTGTTAAAAATGCTTTAGAAAAAATTGATGTTAGTGGAGTTAAAGTAAAAGTAATTCGTTCTGGTATTGGAACAATTACTGAAAGTGATGTTGTATTAGCTAACGCATCAAATGCCGTTATCTTAGGTTTCTGTGTATCTCCATCTAATGCTACTAAAGATATGGCTAAAGAATATGGTGTTGATATAAGACTATATACTATTATCTATAAATTGGTAGAAGATATGGAAGCTGCTATGAAAGGTATGTTAGATCCAGAATACGAAGAAAAGATAATCGGTACTGCTGAAATAAGACAAATCTTCAAATTCTCTAAAGTTGGTAACATTGCTGGGACATATGTAACTAGTGGTGAAGTTAAAAACGGTGCTAATGCTCGTTTAATTAGAGATGGTATTGTTGTAGTAGACACTAAGATAGATTCATTACAAAGAGGTAAAGACCAAGCTAAAGAAGTTAAGAAAGGTTTCGAATGTGGTATCACATTAGAAAAATTCTCTGACATCAAAGTTGGTGATACTATTGAAGTATATGAAAATGTTGAGGTAAAAAGATAATGAATGATATAAAACTAAAAAGAATTGGTTCACATATTACTAAAGAAATAAGTGATATATGTGCTACTGAAGCTCATGATTCACTACTTAAATACATTACCTTAACTGGAACAGAAGTATCTAGTGACTTAAGTTACGCTAAAATATTCTTTGTATCTCCATTACCAAGAGATCACAAAGCTTTAGAAAAAGAACTTAACGATGATACAGCTGGTTACCTAAGAACTAAATTAGCTAACCGTATTGAAATACGTCATACACCTAAATTAGTTTTTAAATATGATGACTCAGTTGCTTATGGTGAACATATCGAAGACATAATTGAAGAAATACATGAAAAAGAAAACAATAAGTAGACTTAAATAAGTCTACTTATTTTAGAAAGAAGATATAATATGATTCTAGTAGTTAATAAACCTAAAGATTTCACTAGCCGTGATGTTGTTAATAAACTAACCCATATCTTTCATACAAAAAAGATAGGTCATACTGGGACTTTAGATCCTATTGCAACCGGTGTCTTAGCTTGCTGTATCGATGAAGATACTAAACTAGTAGAAATCTTAACAAGTGATCAAAAAGAATATATTGCTACCATGAAATTAGGTATTGAAACAGATACTCTAGATATAACAGGTAATACAATTAATACTAAAGAATTTAATGTTAATAAAGAGTTAATTATTAACACTCTAAATTCATTTTTGGGAGAAACTATGCAAGAAGTACCTTTATATTCTGCTATCAAAATAAATGGTAAAAAACTATATGAATATGCAAGAGAAGGAATTGAAGTAGAACTACCTAAACATAGAATAAATATCTATGAAATAGAATTATTAGAATATAATAATGATTTAATAAAATTTAGAGTACTTGTATCTAAAGGAACATATATAAGATCACTAATAAGAGACATAGCTCATAAACTTAATACTGTTGGTACTATGACAGACTTAATAAGAACCAAACAAGGTGACTTTAGAATCGAAGATAGTTATACACTAGAAGAAATTGAAAACGGAAACTACAAGACAATAACAAGAGAAGAAGTATTGTCATATCTAGAATCATATGATATTGATGACAAAGAATATCAATCTATTAAAAATGGTAACTTATTACCTAATAAATACACAAATGATATAGTATCTCTTAAATATAATAATAAAATCGTAGCACTATATCAAAAGTATGAAAAAGATAATAACTTTTATAAACCATATAAAATGTTTATCAAAGAATAAAAAACTTGCTATTTTATTCATAAAATGCTATATTAAATAAGAAGTTTGAACTTGGTTTAAACCATCTCCGGATTTATACTAGGTTTTAACGGATATATATTGAAAGGAGAATTACTTATGGCTGTATCTAAAGAAAGAAAAGCTGAATTAGTTAAGCAATTTGGTAAGAACGAAAAAGATTCAGGTGCTACTGAAGTACAAATCGCTGTTCTAACTGAAGAAATTAATAACTTAACTGAACATCTAAAGAAGAACATTCATGATTATCATTCAAAAAGAGGTCTTCAAATGATGGTTGGTAAAAGAACTAGTTTACTTAGCTATTTAAAGAAGACTAATGTTGTTAGTTATAGAAATACTATCAAGGCATTAGGATTAAGAAAGTAATAAAAAAGGCACTATATTTTTATAGTGCTTTTTTTTAATAAAAGGAAGGTATTATTTATGGCAAAAAAAGTATTTGAACTAGATTTTGACGGTCGTAAAATTGTCGTTGAAACTGGACAACTTGCTAAACAAGCTAATGGTGCTGTATTAGTAAGATACGGTGAAACTGTTATCTTATCTGCATCTGTAATGGGACATACACCTATTACTCAAGACTTCTTCCCATTAACTGTTGTTTATCAAGAAAAATTATACTCAGTAGGTAAAATCCCTGGTGGATTTATTAAAAGAGAAGGACGTCCTACTGACGCTGCAACACTAGCTGCAAGACTTATTGATCGTCCTATCAGACCAATGTTCTCTGAAAACTTCAGAAACGAAGTACAAGTTATCAATACTGTTTTATCAGTAGAACAAGATAACTCACCAGTAATGACTGCTTTACTAGCATCTTCATTATCATTAGGAATATCTGATATTCCATTTGATGGTCCAGTTGCTGGTGTTATTGTTGGTAAGATTGGTAAAAAATACATCATCAACCCAACAGTTGAAGAAGCTGAACAATCTGAATTATCACTTACAGTAGCTGGTACTAAAACTGGTATCTGTATGGTTGAAGCAGGTGCTAAACAAGCTTCTGAAAAAGACATGCTTGGTGCATTAATGTATGGTCACGAATTCATTAAGAAATTATGTGAATTCCAAGAAAAGATTATTGAAGAAGTAGGTAAAGAAAAAGTTGAAGTAGAACTTGCTCATATCGATGAAGCTCTTGAAAAAGAAGTTAGAGATTATACATATGACAAGATGTATAAAGCATTATCAAGTAAAAAAGGTAAACTTGATAAATATGCTGATGTTGATCAAGTTAAAGCTGATGCTTTAGAAAACTTTGCTGAAAAATATGGTGAAGCTGAAAATGCTTCTGAAATCATGAGTGCTGTTCAAAAAGTTGTTGATAACATTGAAGGACTTGTAGTTCGTGAAATGGTTACAAAAGACAAAGTAAGAACTGATGGACGTAAGATGGATGAAATTAGACCTCTTGCTGCTGAAATCGATTTATTACCACGTACTCATGGTAGTGCATTATTCACTCGTGGTGAAACACAAGTACTTGCAACTACTACTTTAGGTTCTCTAGAAGAAAACCAAGTATTAGATGGCTTAACTCTAGAAGCATCTAAGAGATTTATGTTACATTACAATTTCCCTAACTTCTGTGTAGGTGAAACTGGACGTTATGGTTCTCCTGGACGTCGTGAAATTGGTCACGGTGCTTTAGGTGAAAGAGCATTATTACAAGTAATGCCAGATGAAAAAGAATTCCCATACAC
>CADBLZ010000050.1 GCA_902795675.1 uncultured Erysipelotrichaceae bacterium | reverse complement strand
CTTCGTGGTTTTTATAGAATTCAGAAGCTTTAGCCATCAGCTTTTTTGTTAATGGTGGCTTGTAATCTTCATATTTTATTAGTTTACACTTTTTTACAATAAATGCATGCTTAGCTTCTTTAATCATTGGCCAATCTGATCTAATACTGTCAGTGTAAGCATTCTCTATTTTGATATCAGGATATTTTTCTCTTAAGACTCTTATCTTTTCAACATCATGACAATTCTTAGTAGTTATTTTACCAGTCTTTTCATCTAAACCTGTAGCTAATAAATCATAGATGTTATATTCTTTCATGATTGGTTCAATCCATAGGTAACTAGATGCTGTCATTACGATATCATGTGAATGATCTTTTTTATCTGTCCAGTGAGACATCATTTTATGACGATTCTCGTCCCAGAATTCTTTTAGTAATTTATCTTTATCTTTTATTTTAGGAACATAACTAAATATAAATGATTTTAGTTCTTCTAATGTTTTTATTCTAAATAAATATAATAAGGCATATAAACCAATTAGAATTATTTTGAAATAAAGAAATGGATATTTCTTACAACAAAATAAATAAAATGTTGAACCAGATTCACCATCAAAGATTGTTCCATCAAAGTCGTATATATTATATTTCATGTTTATTCTCCTCTATTTGTTTAATTATAACAAAAAAGAAGTGTTTATTAAACACCCTTTGTTGGTTCTAAGATTCTACTATGTGTATTATAGCAAGATGCTATTTCAATTAAAGTATTCTTAGCTTCCTCATTATCCATACCTTGAATTGCATATGTTAATGTATCACATAAAGCCATGTAATTCTTTCTAGGTAGATATTTAATTTCATTCAATATTAGTTTTTTAATAAAGTATTTTTTTCTTCTTAGTTCTGGAGGCATGTCTTTAGCATATATTGTACTAAGTAAACTATTTATATCATCTTCTAGTTTTATAGTTGTTACATTAGATACTTCTCTTCTTGATGAATTAGTTATTTCAAAGTATGGCATGTTGAATCTTACTAGTTCATCAATGATTTTACTATCCCTTAACTTAAAACCATCTTTTACCAAGATGCTTTCAATATATGGAGCATCATTATAAGATACATTCATTCTTACTTCTTTAGATGGATTAGTAGTAAAGTACATATAACTATCTAATTCAATATCTTTCATTGTACGATAATAAGATACTGCTTTTATATAATTTACTAATGTTTCAACTGCATCTTCTTCAGGACAATATGGATTACAACCAAACCATTTTAAAGATTCACTTTTAGATTTTCTTTGTTGGTAAAGGAATTCTTCTCTTTTTTCACGATTATCATAAAGTTCACTAATAGCATGGAAATATACTCTTCTTTCAGGTAGAAGGTTTTGACTACCAAACATGTAGTATTTATCACCTACACCTTTTACTTGTGCAGCATCTTTA
Source organism: uncultured Erysipelotrichaceae bacterium (assembly GCA_902795675.1). Taxonomy (GTDB): domain Bacteria; phylum Bacillota_I; class Bacilli_A; order RF39; family UBA660; genus Coprovivens. The sequence goes on along the minus strand of CADBLZ010000050.1, from coordinate 1,054 downwards.
GCTATTTGGTCTAGTTCCATTGGGCTTATCTCTTTATAAACTTTGTCTTCTACTTCTTTACATAGTTTTAAGTATTCTAGATACTTTTGATACTCTTCTGTATCACCAGTTTTTTCACTTTCAATTAGTCTTAGATAAACGGTCATGATTGATTTTGATATACCTAAAATACGTTCATAATTTGTTTCTGCCATATATATCACCTGTGTAATGGTTACTAATATACCACAAAATAAAAATAAGTTAAATTTTATTTAACTTATTTATTCTTTTTATTATGACCAACTAAGATATCTGTCTTAGCTATCATGACAATTAATAGTATCATTAAGATACCATAGAAGATCATGGCTATTTTAGCATCTCCTAAAACATAGAAGACACTAACAGCAGCAAAGACTAAATCAATACCATAGATTAGTAATACTGAAGTACGAACACTAAAGTTCATTTTTAGTAATTGATGATGGAAGTGTTCTTTATCAGCTGTGGCGATTCCCTCACCTTTTAGCGTTCTTCTTATCATTGCTAAGATTGTATCAATTATTGGGATTGCTAATATTAATACTGGAATGATTAAAGATGTCAATGTAGCACCTTTATAACCAAGTAAAGCTACAATAGAAATAATGAATCCTAAGAATAAGGAACCAGTATCACCCATGAATATTTTAGCAGGATAGAAGTTATGGAATAGGAAACCTAATGTTCCACCTAACATAATAATTGCTAAAGTTATTTCAATACCTTCCATTCTACCTAGTAAGTAACTAATTACAATAATAGTCATGAAGTAGATAGAAGATATACCACCTGCTAAACCATCTAAACCATCAACTAAGTTGATAGCATTTGTGATAGCTACTATAAAGAAAACAGTTAAGATTTCTTTTATCGGAGATGCAAAGTCCATTGATAAACCAAAGACATCTATATGATCTAAACAAATATGTCCATATAAGACAATTATTAGAGCTGCTATTATTTGAGCTAACATTTTAGTACGAGCTCTAATTGGTTTTATATCATCACATATACCAGTTAAGATGATGAT
>CADBLZ010000049.1 GCA_902795675.1 uncultured Erysipelotrichaceae bacterium | reverse complement strand
TCATATGCTATCTTTATTAAATATCTCATCTTAATCCCTTTTCTCTTTCACATTTCGATATATCTCTTTAATTAATTCATTGAACTCAGTATATTGTAATATATTATGTCCTAAACTATTAACATAATTAGTAAATTCAATTATTTTAGGAATATCTACATATCTATAAAGTTCTGAATCATAGAAGCTATCCTTATTACCAGTATATACCATTTTTCCTTTGTTAATAACAAATATCTTATTAACAAGATTCATAATAAAACTAATATCTTCATTAACTAGTATTATAGTCTTCTTAAATTTCTTAGATATCTTTAAGAATAACTTCTTAAAATACTCTTGTTCTTTATATATCATATTATTAAATAATGAGTTAATAATAATTAAATCAGGATTACAAGCTAAACTAGCACCTAATAATACTAACTTATATTCATTACTAGATAATTCACTCATTTTTCTTTTTAATAATTTAACATCTAAATTAACTATATTAAGAGATTCCTCAATACGTTTATTAATATTCTTAAAATTAACGTTCTTATCCTTAATCTTTTGTTTTATATAATCTTCTACAAGAATATCATTACTTATATTAACTGAACTAACTACTTCTATTTTATTAGTTATTCTCTCAATATTATCAATATGAGAACTATGATCAAAAGCTGTACCATTAAACATAACTTTACCTTTTTGAGGTCTTCTACTTAAATTAAATAAATTATTTAATATTTCTAGATCTTCACCTATAAAAGAAACTATATCACCATTATTAATCTTTAAATTAATTCCATTTAGTGAATCTATTACTAAGTTGTTAAATTCTATTTCCATATTTCATTCACCAACTTTTCTTCATTAACAGTTTCTTTTTTAATTAAACCATATAGTTTTAATTGAATAGATAAATCATATATAAATGGTAAATTAAAACCTATTCTCTTTAAAACTTTCTCATTTTTAATAACTTCCATTGTTTTACCATACACAGCAATAATCTTCTTATATAAACATAAAGTGTAATCAGTAAATAGTAAGTCTTCCATATTAGATGTAACATTTATTAAAGTAATACCTTGTTCCATTAAATAGTTAAGTAATATTATCTTGGTCTTATAAACTAAATTATTAAGTATATTATCTAAAGCAATATAATCAGGTTTAGTAACAGAAACTGATAATACCTTAATTAAAGTTTTATCAGATAAAGAAAGTTTATCAATACTTTTATTAAGTAATAATGAAATATTAAAGTATTCATCTAATACTTTTAAATCTTCTTTATTTAACTTCTTATAAAAATTTAATTCTGATTTAACTGTTTTTCTATTTAATATAAAGTCACTATAGATTACTTCTAGCTTACCATCTACTTTAACTTCACCAGTATATTTATATTCATTATTTAAGATATGTAATAAAGTGGTTTTACCTGAACCAATAGGTCCAATAATACTTAAAGATTTACCTTCTTTTAAAGAAAAAGATAGTTTGTTTAGGACGACACTACGATTATAAGAAAATTTTAAGTCACTAACTTTAATACTCGCCATAAAACCACCCATAGTTTAATATATTTCTTAAGTGTTTATTATACAATAAAATCAAAAAAATAAAAGAGCGAAATCATAATTTTCGCCCTTATTTTTCATTATTTTCTAATTGTTCAGTTATATTACTATTTTTATCATTACTTGGTTGGCTATCAACTATTTTTAGAATTCTTTCGCCATCCTTAGTATATAAGTATTTTTCTCTAGCATATCTAGCAATATATTCTGGATCTTGTAATTTAGTAACCTCACTATTTAAGGAAGCTTCCTCCTCTAATAAGTCATTATACTTAACAGATAATTCTGTAGTTTCAGTTTTCTTTTGAATAATAGAATTGACGTCATTATAAACAACACTAAGTAGTAGTACTACAGTAAAAGAAAGCATGAAAAGAGGAAAAAATAGGCCACTTTTTTTTCTTTTATGAACAAGTTTTTTGTTCGTACTATTAATACTATTCATAAACCCAACTCCTTATTATTTTCAGTATAACATAATAAAAAGTTAATAAATTATAGCAAATGACTACTTTACAGACTTAATAGTAAAATTTTACACAAAAAAAGTATAGTTTAACACTATACTCTATAATTCGATTTTAATAACTTCTTCGTCAGATTCTTTTAATTTATCATAAGCACTTAGAATAGCTTCTTCAAACATTTGACGAGTTTCTTGATTTACTGGATGACAGATATCATCATAAACTCCTTCAGAAACCTTTCTACTAGGCATTGCTATAAACATTTTGTCATCACCTTGAATTAATCTAATACCTGTAACAACAAATTGTTCATCTAAAGTAACTGTTGCAATAGCCTTCATTCTAGAATCTTCTTTTTCTTTGTTACGTAGAACTACCTTTGTAATTTTCATGACCCACATACTCCTCTCGTTCTTACTTTAATTTTACCCCCTTGCAAATAAATATGCAAGAAAATTATATTTTACAAACTATTAGCTATTTCGATGAAACAATCTAAGGAAACATCCTCTGCTCGATTATTTAAACTCAAGTCATATTTAGCTAATATAGAGTCGATTTTTTCTAGATCATAACTTCTTAAATTATTACGTAAGTTCTTTCTCTTCATTTGGAAAGAATCTTTTACTAAAGTAAACAACTTTTCTTCATCAACAGACTGTTTATTATCTCTCTTGACCATCTTTATTACAGCACTATCTACATTAGGTGCTGGATCAAATGAATTACGACCAACTTTAAATAACTTACTTACCTCATAGTAATAATTTAAATAAACTGTTACAGCTCCATAATCTTTAGTTCCGGGTTGTGCACTAAATCTATCTGCCACCTCTTCTTGAACCATTAAGACCATTTCTTTAGCATTTATCTTATCATCAATAATCTTCTTTAGAATAGGTGTTGTTATGTAGTATGGTAGATTAGCAATAATATATAAATTATTATACTTATATTCACTTAAAATACTTTTTACATCACTACTCATAAAATCTTGATAAATAACTTTGGTTTTTTCATCTTCAAACTTATCTAAGTATTTTTTAGTATCTAGGTCTATTTCAAAACATAATAATTGAGCATTATATAGTTTTAAATACTTAGTTAATGCTCCTTGTCCAGGACCTATTTCAATAACTAAGTCATCTTCTTCTACCTTACAAGAATCAATAATCTTTATAAGACATCCTTTATCTTTTAAAAAATTTTGACCTAAACTATGTTTATGTTTAAATTTATCCATAATATCACCTACATTTTATAAACTTTATTAACTGTATCTTCAGTTACTTTAGATAGTTCTTCCATTGAAACACCATTATTATCACTTATGTATTTAGCAATATCTATTATATGTGAAGAATCATTCTTCTCTCCTCTAAAAGGTACAGGAGTTAGATAAGGCGAATCTGTTTCTAGAACTATACTATCTAATGGTAATCTTTTAAGTGTATCAATTAACTTAGCATTTTTAAAAGTAACTACCCCATTGATACCTAACTTATAACCTAACTTAATATAAATCATTGCTGTTTCATAAGAACCACTAAAAGCATGAATCGTACCATAATTATGATGTCTCTTTAAAATATTAATCATATCATCAGTACATTCTCTACTATGAATAATAACTGGTTTATTGTATTTCTCAGCAATATCTAATTGTCTTTCAAACAATTCTATTTGTTTATCTTTATTTTCCTTAGTATAGTGATAATCTAAACCAATTTCACCAACAGCAACTATTTTATCTGAATTAATACGTTCTTCAATATATTTAATATCTTCTTCTGTATACTCTTCTACACTTTCAGGGTGAATACCTAACGCTCCATAAACGATATCGTATGTATTAACCATTTCCATAACTTCTTCATTTTCATTTCGATTACATCCGTTATTTATAATACGATGTACTCCTGAATCTTCAATCTTTTTTAATATATCAGGAAGATTATCAAAGTACTGTTTGAAAATATGTGTATGAGTGTCAGTAAACATATTAAATCACCTAAATGTAGTATACCATAAAAAATAAGATAGACTTAAATCTATCTTATTTCTCTACTTCAATACGATCAAATAGATGTTCAATTTCACCTAATTTGTTACCAACTTCAAGATTACCAAATGTATTAGTTGATTCAAATGAAGTTTGTTTAGTATTTAATTGTTTAATAATCTTCTCACTAGTTTCTGGTAAGAATGGTGCTAATAAAATACCACATATTCTTATAGATTCTAATAAGTTATATAATACTGTGCCAAGTCTTTCCTTCTTGTTTTCTTCTTTAGCTAAACTCCAAGGCATTGTATCATCAATGTATTTATTACATTTTCTTAAAGTAAGAAAGATTTCTTCAATAGCATCACCAACATGAAGATCGTTCATCTTTGCAGTTACTCTATTTTCAAGACCAACTACATCTTTAATTAATTCATCATCAACATCTTCTGTAACTTTATGATCTTGAATAACACCATCAAAGTATTTATTATTCATGCTTATAGTTCTATTTACTAAGTTACCTAAAATATTAACTAGGTCACCGTTAATTCTTTCAATTAATAAATCTTCAGTAAATACACCATCATTAGCAAATGGAATTTCATGTAAGAAATAGTATCTAACTGCATCAACACCATACTTTTCTACTAAGTCATCAGCATATACAACATTACCTTTAGATTTACTCATCTTACCATCACTCATAATAAGCCATGGATGACCAAATACTTTCTTAGGTATTTCTACACCTAAACTAAATAAGAAACATGGCCAATAAATAGTATGGAATCTAATAATATC